>PLSZ01000210.1 GCA_003164305.1 Acetobacteraceae bacterium | reverse complement strand
TGGCACACCGCCGCGCCGAACTCCCGGTTCTGATACGACTGCCCGTTGTCGCCGGTCGGATTCAAAATCCCCAGCACGCAATTGTTCTGGTCCAGCAACTGCTTTCGCATGAACGACAGCGAGCTGCCCTGACGCCCGCCCTCGGGCGGATACGCATCGCGCCGCGACGCGTTGGGCTGCCCTTTCGGATAGGCCGGCCCCTTCTGATACGCCTGCCGAGGCCGCGCGCCGAAGGTCTGCATGTGCTCGATCCACCGTTTCTCCAGATACGGATGCAGCACCTTGTCGTTGCCGCGCTGCGGATGGATGTCGCAGTCGGCGGTCGCGAGCTTCGACGCATTGGCCGGCGCCGGCAGGGGACGCGAGGTGACCTGGACGTTCATTGGACTGGCTCCGTCGGGTCTGGGGGATCGCCCCAGGGAATTTCTTGAGCGGGATGATGCGCCGCTCCAGGCGAAAACGCCAGTGCCGCGGCCATCGGTGTCAGGCCGAACGCTCCAGCGCGGCACGATCCCACTTCGCCAGATCCGCCGCCGCCTCGTATGTGCCCTGGAGATAGCGCATCACTTCGTCGTCCGGGGATCGCGCCTGGCGAACCGCGTCGTAGGGGAGAATGAACTGGCCGAGATCCGGATCGTACGCGGTGGCGGCCTGATCGATCCGCGCCTGACCGAATCCCGGCGGCTCGGGATAGGCGTAGCAGTAGAACGCCGGTTGCCCGTAACCGCCGTTCCCCGGCCAGAAGCCGCAACTGCTGACCTCGTGCGAGTAAGCCTCCTGCATGACCCAGGCGCCGAGATTGGGCGACTCGCTGGTGATCGTGGGCGCGAGGCGGCCGGAAAAACGGGTGACCGCCATGTCGAAACTACCCCAGAAAAAATGCACCGGGCTCACTTTGCCCAGGAAGCCGGAGCGGAATTGCCGCAGCAGCCGGTCCACCTGCACCAGGATACGCCAGAACCGATTGACGCTGTCGGGATCATAGGACGCGTGCGTGTGGTCCGACTCGAACGGGATCGCGTCCGGTATCTCCACCGGCATGGTCCAGATGCGGGTTTCCAGGTCCATCGCCCGCAACCGGCCCATCAGCTCCGCGTGGAAATCGGCGACGCTCCGGGGGCCGAGCGGGATGACCTGGACTTCACCCGCGCAGGTCGAGATCGTCAGGCGATGGTCGATGAAATCGAAGTCGATCTGGAAGCCGCGGGCGCCATGGAACATTGGCGACGTCGTCAGTCCGCGACTTGTCACGTAAAGCGGAACGTTCCACCAGTGGTTCACCAGGGGCGTATGCGCCAGCCGGATTTTCCCCACGATCTGTGTCCACAGATGCAGCGTCGCGCAGGTATCCGCCCATTCCGCGTACGGCAGCGCCGGCCAGTCCGCGGCGCCGGATCGCGGCGGAGAGGTCATCGTGGAGCGGAATGGAAGTCGCGGACGGTGCTGGCGCGCGTCGATGGTTCGGCCGGCGCCGGCGAAGGGTAAGCGGTGACCTGAACGTTCATCGGACTGGCTCCATCGGGCGTCGATTTTCCGGCAGCATCGCACAACCCGGCCAGACACAGAAGCGCGACGATCAGGTGAACAGCGGATCGGGCAATCCGGCGGGTGGCGTCCAGACATCCAGGTTCTGCTCCCGCGCGAGTTTGTGCCACTCCTGCACCCGGTCGAGCATCTTGGTCGTGATCGACAAGACCGGCCGCATCACCGGATCAGTGGGCATTCCGCCAACCGGCCAGATGTAGCGCGCGCAGGTGTCCTCGATCGAGCGGAATCGCAACGATTCGCACACCAGAAAAATCAGGACCAGCATCGCCAGCCGCGCGTCATGTCGCCCGAGATCGCCGTCCCAGTCGCGGAAAAACCGGACCAGATCCATCGGCGTTCCGGCATAGACGACCAGACCGGTCGCTCCATCGACACCGCTGAGCAACCAGGGCAATTGCAGCGCGCGATAGCTCGACAGAGCGAACTTATCGCCGACCTGAATCCACCGCGATCCGGACAATCTGGGCTTCAGCACGCCGGTCCAGGAAGGATCGCCGCGTTCGGGGTCCGGCGCGAACTCCAGCCAATGCCCGTCGCGGCCTTTGACGCCGATCAGATAGAGCGAATCGCTCAGAATCGCGACATCCACGACCTCCGAATTGATCGGCGCGCTGAGTTGGATGAAAATCACCGGCTCCTTGGCCTTGCGCGCGACGCGAACGCGCTTGCCGAGGTCCCACATCGTCGGAGGGTAGGTGGGCCCGAGAACGACTCGTACCGGTTGGTTCACGTCACACGCTCCCCGCATCGTGGACCGAATGAGCCGCGTCGGCGTCTGGCCGCGGAGATCGTCGGATTTCGTTCCGCCCGCAAACCTTCCGCCGGTCGCCGTCCGGTCAGTTCGCGCAGCCGATCCAGACCGGGCGGTCCGCGTTGCCTTGCTCGAACATCACCCAGACCTGGGTACCGATCGGCGGCATGCTGTTGGAGTTATAGTCCCGGCACGGCAGCGCCCAACTGGAAGGCAGTCCGGCGAGCGCGGGCAACGCAACCTGCATCCGGCCTTTCATCATCGGATCCGTCGTATTCATCACGGTCGCCGCGTAAATTCCATAATTCGCCATTTCGCCCTCCGTTGCTTGCCCGCGCGCGTCTCGCGCGTCGTGCCCGATCGGGCAGGGCCCCCAAGGGGCCACAATCCGAGTTCGCCGGCACGGATGATAAGCGATCACCGGATCAGAATACTACTGTTTTTTGAGACGAATCCTCCATGGGTGGGATCACGCCCTCACCCAGGCGGCACGCCAAGGCGGGGATACGTCGCCCGCGGATTGTCGATCATGATTTTCCGCACCATCTCCCGCGACAGGCCCGGCGGCAGCACGTCTTCGCCATCGAATTGCCAGTGCGGGTAGTCGGTGGAGAACAGCAACAATTCGTCGCTGTCCATGTGTTCCATCAGCTTCTGAAACATGTCCTCGGTCGGCGGCGCGTCGCAAGGTTGTGTCGTGAGCCGAACGTTCGATTTGACGATTTCGGACGGCGCGCGATCCAGCCACGGCACCTCGATCCGCAGGCCACGCCAGAATTTCGTCAACCGCCAGAGATGCGCCGGCAGCCAGGTAAATCCCGATTCCAACAGCACGACTTTCAGGTCGGGAAACTTCGTGAACACGCCCTCACAGATCAAACTCGACAAGCACTGCTGAAACGCCGGAGCCTGCGCCGCGTAGTCCTCCGTGTAATACGTCGGCCAACCGAGCGACGTCACCGGATGGCGATACGCGCTGCCGGCGTGAATGCCGATCGGCAGGCCGTGCTTTTCCGCCGCCGCGTAGATCGGCCAGTAATGCCGCTTGCCCAGAGGCATGTCGCCCATCACCAGCATCAGCACCTGAACGAACCGCTTATCCGGCGCGACGCGATTGATTTCGTCCACCGCCATCTCAGGATTTTGCACCGGCACGACGATGCTGGCGCGCAGCCGAGGCTCCTTGTCCAGCCACTCGGCGGCCATCCAGTTGTTCACCGCTTTGGCGAATCCAGCGCCGAGGTCTTCGGAAAACAGCAACTGCACGCCGTACAAACAGTTGGCGACGGCGATGCTGGTTCGAAACGGATTAAGCGCGTGCTGGCGCAACAATTCCAGATCGGAGCCAGGCTTTTTGCCCTCGGCGCGCCAGTCGGGCCGGGCGGTCAGCGGCGAATTGTTCGGGTAGGAGAGCGATTCCAACTCCCCCACGCCGCGTTGGACGACGATGTCGCGCCAATGGTCCGACAGGTACGGGTATAGCGCTTTGATACTGGGCACGGCGGGGTGCAGGTCGCAGTCGATACCGCCGGTTTCGATGACGCTCATGGTGCCTCGGACGCTTGTTCCGGCGGAGTTTGCCATGGTGGGAAGCCGATGGCCACCTGAACGAAGAAGCCGGCCGACTGGCCTAACGCGCCGCGCCTCTTGCCCGGTCATGGAACCTGGTCTGAAATCCGGTCATGCCGACGCGGCATCCGCCGGGAATGCCCGAACAACTCGACCTGTTTTCAGGCGCCGGCCCATGCCCGACCGCATCCGCCCCTGCCTCGATCGCCTGGACACCGCTCGACCCGGCGCGTCTGTCCGATACCGAACTGATCGCCGTGCTGCCTCGGGCGCGCCAGGTCGAGGCACCTGCTCTGGCGCGAGAGGCGGCCCGGCGGCGATTGCCCGAGGCCGTGCCGGCGCTGGAGGCCCTGTGCCGCCGCTTCGCTGGCTTTGGCCTGGATCGCGAGGTGACCGAGCAAACCGCGGCCCTGCGCGGCCTGGCCGCTCTGGGCGGCCCCGCGGCGGCGGCGGCGGTCACCCGCCTGATCATTTCTGGATCGATCCACGGCCCCGGCCTTCGGGTCGCGCTGGAAGCGGCGTGGACGTTGGGATGCCGCCTGCCACCGGAGCGGATCGCGCTTTGGTTGCGCGACGACAATCCCAGACTGCGGGAGGCGGCGTGCCGCGGCGCCCGAGGTGGCGCCGCGGTGGTGGCAGCCCTGATTGATCTGCTGACGGATTTGCATCCCCTTGTCACTCACCCCGCCGCGCTCGCCCTCGGTCGACTGGGCCGCTCGGAGGCGCACCCGGTGCTGCTGCGTCTGTTGGCGACCGCCCCCTCCCCCGAGGTGATCCACGCGTTGGCCGGGATCGCGGATGACGACGACTGGGTGCGTCTGCGCCAGACCGCGCTTCGCGTGCCGGACCTGGCCGTGGCGGTGTTGGGGGCGTTGGAAGAAAGCGAGGCGCCGCGGGCGGTGGCGGTGGCGGAAGGCGTGAGGAGGAGGCTGGGGGGAGGTTAAGCGTTCTGCTTGCAGCGGTCCCATTGCAAAGGTTGAAGGAACGGTAACCTTGAATTTCGCGGGAGCGACCGATTCTCATCACCGGAGTCACTATTGTCTTTAATCTGCCTGGCGCGGTCCTGATCACACTGATAATCTGTATCGTTTATCGGGCTCCAAGGTGGTTCGCGAGCCCAACGGTCGTTCTGGCCGCCGCGGCTCTTTGCTTATTTGTCGCGAACATCGATAGACTCGAATCAATGAAGGCGAATTTGAGCGGTTTCGAAGCGAAAACCAGAGAGGCGCATGCGGGTCAGAACGACGATCGGGCCGTGGCGGAATTCGGATGTCAACGGAAGACCTCTCCGCATCGCGACCCTGAGCTCCAAGCTGACCAAGGTGGTCGGCTTCCGGGCGACGATCCGCGCTCTCGCGGAGAAAGCATATCTCCCGCGCCGCGTTAATGGCATCGAAGAGCCGGTCGTGGCGCGAGCCCGCGAGGTACGTGAGCGTTTGATCGCCGTCGCTGTCGAAATGATCCGAGGCCTGCATTCCATCGACTTCGAGACCCTTACCGACCTCATCTTCGCACGCTCGGGCTGGCAACGGTCGATCCGCGTGGGCGGAACGATGGCTGACATTGATCTGGACATGGAGCAGCCCACTAACGGTGAGCGCGCTTTCGTCCAGGTGAAGTCGCAGGCAAACCAATCTGTCCCGGAAGATTACATCGATCGTTTTCGAGCAAACGGATACGACCGGTTCTTCTTCGTGTGTCATTCCGCCCAAGGCAGCCTGACGTTACCCCATGGAGCCGGCCCTGCGCCTTTTCGAGCGGGAGCGTCTGGCGGCTGCAACTGTCAAGAATGGTCTGTTCGACTGGCTGATGGAAAGGTCGGTGTGATACCAGGCGTCCGAAACATTGANNTGTTTCGGACGCCTGGTATGAGTTCTCTCTGTCTCGTCGTCTCAGCACCATCTCCTCCTTGTGAGCGGTGGATTATTGGATTCGTCGCGGTAAGCCGAAGGTCCGGTATCGGCCATTCCTTGCCGACCGGGCCGCGGCTACGAACGCCCACGTCGGGTGGAATCCGGTCCCGCCGAAGCCAGCGCGTGGGCAGAGTTACCAAGCCGTTGCATGAGAATATCCGCCTACATCGCTCTTATCCGAGGCAAAATTCTCTTTCTCCCGCCCCCGCGCTCCAGCGTTGGCTCACGGCTCCGCCGCCGCTCACGCGTTCGGCCACAACCCCGGCGTCGCGACTTCGATCGAATTCCCCTCGGGGTCGCGGAAATACAGACTGGTGCCCCCGCGCGCCCAGCGCAGGCGGCTTTCGACAGCGATGCCTCGGTCGCGCAGATACGCCTCCCACGCGCGGAGTTCGCCGAACGGAATGGCGAAGCACAGATGCAGGTTGCCCTCGCCGTGGTGCGGGGGAATGACGCCGCCGCGTGGTCCCGGCGCCGGCTCCAGCGTCGCCCCGCGTTGGAACAGCAGCAACACCTGGGCTCCCGGCACGCCCAGAGCGGCCATGCGGGATTCGCTGAAGAACAACTCGAAGCCAAACAGGTCGCGGTAGAAGGCGACGGCGCCCGGCAGGTCGTCGATGTAGAGCGAGGTCTCCAGGATCCCGGTGGTGCGAGGCATCGTGTGCTCTCCGAGGCGGTTTCCGCTGGTCTGGCACGGGGAACGGGATGGCGTCGAATGAGCGGGCCGACCGCGCGCATGCCCAGCCGGCTTCCTTGCCGCGACAGATGTCCGGGTCAAGCCCGAACATGACGTAATAGGGGCCCAAACATGACGGGAGACAGGAGTTAACCAGCGGGCTCAGCTTCCGGCGCGGTCGTGCAGAAACGGAAAATGGAAATCCCGCCAGTCCTTCGGCGTCCGTTTGATCAGGCCGGTGCGCGCCATTTGCGCCGCGATCAGCATCGTCCGGGTCGGCACGCCGGAATACAGCACGCCCTCCCGGGTCAGTTTTTCCGCGAGGTCGTCGGGCGTGAAGCGTTCGTGGGTGACGGCGATGTAGCTGTTCGCCGCGCTCAGGCGATCGTTGGCGATCACCGCGTCGGCTTCATCCAGCGCGGCGGAGAGGGCGGCGGTCTTGATTGGGTTTTCCTCCACGAAGCGGCGCGTGGCGTAGGCGGAAATGATCGTGGTCGGGCCACCGAACACTTCCAGCGACGTGAGCACTTTGTGGATTTTCGGATTGAGCGATATTAGTTCGGTATCGACGTAAGGAAGTGTGGAGAAATGGCTGTTGACCTCATGCGACGGGTTAAGAATCATCGTGACGGCATCGGCATGACCGCTTTGAACCTGGATTGAGTCCAGCTTGTTGAAGGAACCGGGACCAAGCGCCTTGTCCAGCGCCATGCCGATCACCAATGAGTGCGGTCCCTGCTTCACGCTCGGCACGGCGATGCGGTCGGTGGGGCCGAAATCGGTGATGGCGTGCACATTGGGATCGCGCGTCACCAGCGTCAGCACCTGGCCGCCCATCGCGGAGACCGAGCGCACGTCGCCGTTGGTTTTGTCCCACAGCACCAGCAGGCTGGTGGTGGTGCCCGCGACCACATCCAACTGGCCCGCCAGCAACGCGTCGGTGGAGACGATGGCGCTGCGCAGCGGGTGGTGCTCGATATGCAGATCGGGCATGCCGAGGGTGGCGGCGTGGCTCTCGATCAGCCTGCGATCGAGAGCGATGAACAATGGCAGGAACCCGAAGCCTTCCAGGGAGGAGATGCGGAGTTCCGGGGTTTCGGTGGCGGCGGCGCGGCGGGACGCCGCGGTGACGGCGAACGCGCCCAGGCCGAGCGATCGACGATTGATTTGCATTGGATTGAGCCTCCCGTGGGGTCGAGTTTACCGAAGTCACAAGGGAGACTCCAGATGAGTCCGCCGGCATCTCGGACAAGACCCCCCAACATCACTCACCCCGAAGTATAGCATTTTCTTGACGATCCAAAATAATTGGTCGCGCGCCGCGTTCGGCGGTAACCGGTTCGAAAATCACGATAACATAGGCTGACCTCATGATGGATGCATTCCGCCAGATACTCGACTCCGCGCCGGGCTACAGCTGGCTGGTCGTGGTGCCGGCGGTGCTGATCGTCGTCATGATGAACTCCATGTGGGTCATCGGTCCCACCCAGGTCGGTTTGGTCCGGAAACGATTCAGTTGGAGGCGGCTCGAAGGTGGCAGCCCGGTCGCCCTCAACGGCGCGGCCGGTTATCAGGCCGATCTGCTGACGGCGGGTTTACGCTTCAAGTTGTGGCCCTGGTACACTGTGACTCGCCATCCGCTGGTGCAGATTCCCGCCGGGCAGATCGGGGTGGTCATCGCTCAGGTCGGCAAATCGCTGCCCATCGGCGCCAAGTCGGCCATTTACAGGCCGGAATTCGGCAGCTTCCAGGACATACGCGCCTTCATGAGCAGCGGCGGCGAGAAGGGGGTGCAACGCACCGTGTTGCCGCCCGGCACCGTGGCCGCGATCCACCCGGTCGGTTTCCTGGTCGTGGCACTCAATCATGTCTACGGCGTGCCAGTCGCGGACGAATATGTCAGCCTGCTGCGTACCGCGGGGGGCGGGCTGACGCATCAGACCTTCGGCCTGATCGACGAACAAATGGTGGTGGTTCGCATCCAACCGCGAACGACGGCCGACGGCAGGCTGGTCGATATGGTCGGCATCGTGACGACACTGGAAGGTACGCCGTCACCGAAAGGCGCCATGGCGTACCGGCTTGGCGATTTCGACGACATCGCGAGGCTGGAGGCGGACCCCGAGACCCGCAACAGCGATCTGGTGGAAGCGATCCTCAACAGCAAGAACGACGCGCACAACAATTATCAGGACTTTCAGGCGTTCCTCGACGCGGGCGGACGGATCGGCCTGCAACACGATCCCTTGCTGTATGGCGCTTACAACCTCAATCCGTTCCTGGTCTCGGTCGAGATGGTGCCGATGCTGGTGGTGAACCAGGGACAGGTCGCCGTGGTGAAAGCCTTCGTCGGCCTCGCGACGGAAGACACCTCCGGCGCCGACTTTAAATTTGGCTCGCTGGTGCGGCCCGGACATCGCGGCATCTGGGAAGAGCCGCTGCGAACCGGCAAATACGCGATCAACCCACGAGTCTACGCCGTTGAAATCGTTCCGACATTTATCCTAACTCTCAACTGGGCTAATGAAACGTCGACCGCGCATAGTCTGGATAAGGACCTTTCACCGATCGAGGCGAAGTCGTCGGAAGGTTTCGTGTTCGTGATCGATTTGCAGGTGCAAATCCACGTGCCGGACAGCGACGCGCCGCGGGTGATCTCGACCGTCGGGACGATGGGAAACCTGGTCAACGAAGTGCTGCAGGCGGCGGTCGGCAACCATTTCCGGGATAAGCTGCAAAGCATGCCGGCGATCGATTTTATCCAGAAACGAGCGGAGGTACAGCAGCAGGCGCAAGACCACATCACCGAACGGCTCAAGGTGTACCGGGTCGAAACGCGCGGGGTCTATATTCAGGATGTGGTGTTTCCGAAACAATTGGTCGAGGTGCTGACGGCGCGCGAGATCGCCAATCAGCAGAAGGCGACGTACGACGCCGAGCGGTCGGCGCAGGATCAGCGGCTGCTGCTAGAAGCGTCACGCGGCAAGGCGGATCAGCAGTCGGCGCTCGCGCAATCGATGGTGGGCGTCGATATCGCTCGGAACCGGGCGGCGGCGGTGCAGGCGGCGGCTGACGGCGAAGCCTACCGGCTGACCAAGGTCGGCGAGGCGAGCGCGGTGCAGACGCGGGCCGAGGGGCTCGCGGTCGCCGCGGGCCTGGAAGCGCAGCAACAGGCGGTTGGCGCGGGCCAGGCGGCGGTGATCAATGTCGCCAAGGCGTTGGCGAGCGGCACCCAGCGCTTCATGCCGGAGAATCTGGCGATCACGACCGGGGGCGGCGGCGATGGGTTGGGTATCGGTCCGCTGGTGCCGCAGTTGATGCGGTTGTTGCAGGCATGGGACAAAGGGACAGCCTCAAGCGCGGTCGCGAGCGTTGCCGTGCCCGCGAACCCGGCGGCGGCGGAGACGACGGCCCAGGACGCCGGTACGGCGCCGATGCGATGGGCGATCACGCCTTCCGTGACGCCTGAGCCTGGTGCCGCGCCGCGTTAGACGGACGTCCAGCCCCGGTCAGAACACCAGGCGGCTCCCCACCACGATCAAGGTGACCGCCAGGATCGGCCGCAACACGGCGTCCGGAATATGCGCCGACAGATAGCTGCCGAGCACGATCCCGGGGATGGAGCCACTCAGCAGCGACGTCAGCAGCGGCCAATCGACGGAGCCGAGCCACCAATGGCCCAGACCGGCGACCAGGGTCAGCGGCACGGCGTGGGCGATGTCGGAGCCGACGATGCGCACCGTCGGCAGCTTAGGATAGAGGATCAGCAGAGCGGTGACGCCGATCGCGCCGGCGCNNAGCATCAGCAGCGCGGTGACCCCCAGGGCGCCCGCTCCGACGGAGGACAGCGTCACCAGGCCGCCGAGGATCACGCCGGTGATGACGGTCAGGCGCGCAGCCTGGCGCGGCGAGACGCGGTCGAGTAATGGGCTGACCAAGGCGAGAAAGGGGCGGCGGAAGATCAGCGACAGAGCGGTGAGCAGCAGCATCACGCCGAGCACAAGCCCGATGACGCGGCCGCTGGTGGGACCGGAGATGTCGTAATGAGAGATCGCCACCAGCGTGACGATCGTCGCGGGCACGCTGCC
>PLSZ01000216.1 GCA_003164305.1 Acetobacteraceae bacterium | reverse complement strand
AACGCGATGGGTCACACGCTATGGCACGGCCCATTCGCCCCCATCCGCGCCCGTCAGCCGGAGGGCGGCGCCATCCTGGGTTCGGTCGGCTGCTTCCTGGTAATCGAAGGCCGTGCGCACGCCGCCGCCCGCGGGGTACCGCCGATGGCCCGGATCGCCGGCGTTCGCACCGACCGCTGTGACCGCGCGCCGGGTGAAGCCGCCGCCAATCTGGCGCGCGAAATCGCCGAACTCGGTGGTGCATCCGCCGCCAGCGCGGTCATCGCCGGCACCAACGGCGCCAATCCCGTCGCCGCCGAGGAACAGGCCTTCCTCGATCAACTCGGCCTGCCGGTGCGGTCCTTGCACACCGCCATCGGCAATTCGGTGGAACCGTCGTTTCCCGCCGCCGTGGCGATCGCCGCCATGAGCCTCGCGCGCGGCCGGCTGTTCCCGCCGCTCGAACCGGCGGAAGCCCCGTTGGACGGGGCCCTGAAAGGATTGTACGTCACCTCGGCCGGCGTCTGGCGCGGCGAGTCCGCGGCGCTCATCGTCCCGGCATAGGAAGCGAACATGGCTGATACCGATCATCTCGGGCGACCCGTCGTTGTCGTGACCGGCACCGGCGTCATCACCTCCCTCGGGCAGGGCCAAAAAGACAACTGGGCTTCGCTGACCAGCGGCATTTCCGGCATCCACCGCATCACCCGGTTTCCCATCGGCGGCCTGCGCACGACGATCGCCGGCACCGTCGATTTCATTCCGGTGGAAGAACCGTCGGCGCCGGCGTATTCGCAACGCTTCGCCGAACTCGTTGTCGAGGAAGCCCTGGCCGAGTCGGCGATTGGACGCCCAGGAGACTTTCCCGGGCCGCTGTTCATGGCGCTGCCGCCGGTGGAGATGGAGTGGCCGCAACGCCGCGCGCTGGCCGCCGCGTCGGGCGTCAACGAGGGGCTCGACTATGCCGACCTGATCCGCGCCGCCGACGGCGGGCATTTTGAGCCGTGGTTCGGCCGGTTCCTGTTCGCCTCGGTCGGCGACGGCCTCGCGGAAAAATTCGGTACCAAGGGATCGCCCATCGCGACCTCCACCGCCTGCGCGTCGGGCGGCACCGCGATCCAGCTTGGCGTCGAGGCGATCCGCCGGGGCGACTGCGAGGCCGCGCTGGTCGTCGGCACCGATGCCTCGGTCAACCCCGAGAGCCTGATCCGGTTCAGCCTGCTGTCCGCGTTGTCGACCCGCAACGATCCGCCGTCCTCGGCGGCGCGTCCGTTCAGCAAGGACCGTGACGGGTTCGTGATGGCCGAGGGCGCCGGCGCGCTGGTGCTGGAATCCCTGGCGCACGCGCGGGCCCGCGGCGCTGTTATTCTGGGGGTGGTTGAAGGCTGCGGTGAGGCGGCGGACGGGTTCCACCGCACGCGGTCCTCGCCTGACGGCAAGCCGATCGTTGCCTGCATGACACGGGCGTTGGCGGACGCGGGGCTGAAGCCGGACGACATCGGGTATGTCAACGCGCACGGCACCGGAACGCCGGAAAACGACAAGATGGAGTGGGTCGGCATTTCCGCGGTGTTCGGCGAGCGCGCCGGGTCGCTGCCGATCTCGTCGAACAAGTCGATGATAGGCCACACGCTGACGGCGGCGGGCACGATCGAGGCGATCTTCTCGCTTTACACGATGCGGTATGGGTTGTTGCCGCCGACGATCAACTACGACATTCCCGACCCGGCGCTGCCGCTGGATTGCGTGCCGAACGTGGCGCGGTCCGCGAATGTCGCGCACGCGATTTCGAATTCGTTTGGGTTTGGCGGGCAGAATGTTTGCGTCGTGATGGGCGCGGAACCGTCTTGAGCCGGGCACTTGTGATTGGCGGCCGCCGCGGCATTGGCGCTGCTGTCGTCAGCCTGCTGGCGGACCGCGGATTCGACGTTACCTACACGTATCGCACCGAGCCGGGCGCCTTCGCCGCGAACGTCTCCGCGCTGCCACTGGATCTTTCCGACCGTGACGCCGTCGATACCTTCGCTCGATCGCTGGAGGACGGGCCGGTCTGGGATGCTTTAGTGCAGGTGGGCGGCACGACTTACGATTCGCTCGCCGTCATGATGGACCAGACCAAGGCCGAGCAGGCGATGCAGGTGAACTACTTCTCGTTCACCCGGATCGCGCGGGCCGTGGTGCGGCCGATGATGCGGGCGCGTAACGGGCGCGTTGTCGCGGTCGGTTCGGTGATCGGTCAGGTGGCGAGCCAGGGCAACACCGCTTACGGCGCCACCAAAGCCGCGTTGCTGGCTTACGTGAAAGGCCTGGCGATCGAGAGCGCGAAACGCGGGGTGACAGTCAATTACGTCGCGCCGGGCTTCGTCGATACCGAAATGATGGCGCCCTTCGCGGCGTATCGCGCAGCGACCGAGGGGCGGGTGCCAGCGGGGCGATACGCGACGCCCGCGGAGATCGCGGCGGTGGTTGGCTTCCTCGTGTCAGCCGAAGCGAGTTACGTGAACGGGGCATATATTCCAGTGGATGGCGGGCTGACGGCTTCGGCGGGGGTGCCTCGGTGAATTGGAGTGGTGTTTTGTGCGGACAGGGAAGGCCTCGCCTGTCCAGCAAAGGGTAAGTTTTGAGACGGAAAATCGGCCCTGCGAAATCAAGGGCTTGCGAATCCCCGAAGTTGGTCTCATCATCGACGCATGAAATACGGCTAAGCGAAGGCGAATTTGCCTATCGCACTCGACATGTGCGCGATGCCAACAAACTAGCCGCTGCACGCCCCTTTTTGATTCGGGCCGCGACATGGGGGGAGTTTTGTTCCGTATTTGTCATTATCGAAGCACTCCCCAAGACTGACAGGCCTGTCTCGCGCTTCTGGGAAATGCAAGTTATATTCGAAAGTATTCGTCCTGACGATGAAGAGAAGCGCCATGTGCTCGATTTTACCAGACTCAAAGGGCGTTGTATCAGCAATCGGGCGACCAGTCCTCAGAATTGGTTTCTCTTTTCCCCCATCGACGACGCCAACAGGTGAAAATGTTTCATGACTTTCCCTATCAGTTATCACGATATCCTTCTTCCGATATGACAACGGAAAGTCTGTGTTATTGGTTGCCTGAATGGTCACATACAGCAAGCAGTGCTCTATATCAGGCGCTTTGAGAGACTTTCCGGTTGCTCCGTCGATAATGGAATCAAACGCGCGATCTTCTCCAACAGATATGAGAACCGCTCTTGGGTGCCCCCCGATTGGTTGGCCGCCAGCGGACGCCGCGATGCACAATGCGATGGCGCAACTGACGAACAGAGCTAGCAGGCGCACGGGTTCACGTTCCGCATTGGGCCAGCTCTCGCCAGGGTGGCATTCTCGCTGCATTCCTCAAATTCCAAGAAATTCCGGGGTTGAGATCACTCCTTTTGATGGGTCTCGTCAATAGCTGCCGTCGCACTCGCCTTGACACTCTGTCAACCTGACCGTCCTCTTGACCGACCCACATAGAGCCTCCTTTTACTCTTGATAACAGATTTTCTGAAGAGTTCCGCGCCCCGCCAGCGGCCCCGCAACGACTCACCCGCCGCCATTCCTCACCAAATGACGCCCAGGCCTTGCAACGGCTCGACCGACCACTGATACCTAATTAGGTAATCGTTTTCCCGGAGCCCGCCATCAATGGACATCACCAAAGACATCCAACCGATGACCGCCTTCCGCGATCATTCCGCGGAATTCATGCGCCAGGGACTACGGGACCTCGCAAGCGGCGACACAAGCCCGGCGCGGGAGGTCTTCGACGAAATTCGCGCGGAACATGACATACCGCGTTGAACTCACGGCGCGTGCGGCTCGCGGTCTGTCCGAAAACATACCTTTGAAAACAAAAGGAAAGGTCTCGCCCCCATGTCGGACGATGCCGCGGTGAGGGATACTGTCAATGACCGGCGCCGCGGCGTGGATGGCGTGAAGCAAGTAAGTATATTAAAGCATGAGGCGCGGAGGACGCTGAGATTCCGGACCGGCGTACGGCGTGCCATTTGATTCGGATTTTCAGCGTGCCGCACCGTTCAAATAATTATAAACTGGCCCAACCACAAAGCTCAGCGTCCTCCGCGTCTCTGCGCCTCCCAGGTAAATTCTTTCTTTGGGAGCCAGGATCACGATCTGATCCGATCGCGTGACATGGATGGACGACTGAGAACCGACCCCTTCGCGACAGCAAGGGTCCGCGCCATGAAACGATCCGACACCGCCAGGGGATCCGAGGTTCAACCGAAACGATGGGTCGTCGAACGCAGTTTGACCGCTTCGGGCGGTGCGGGCGCCTGGCGAAGGATGTCGGGAACCTCAACAGACCGCGATGGCGTTGCTGCATTTGGCATCAATTCGACCGATGCTCCGACAGTTCCGCGAAACCGCGTGAACTTTTCGGACGGACTCTAAGACGTATTTACCCACTGATCAACGCCGCCAACTCAGAGCGTGCACGCGATTGGTTCAACGGACTGCAAGCAGCCGTTTTCAGCCTCGACGAGCATCCGGCCAGAAGTCCGGTTACGCCCGAGGACGGAAACCTCCGCCATCTTCTTGATGGAAGCAAAGGTTACGTCTACCGCGTCATCCATACGATCGACGAGCGAAACGGAACTGTCACGGTATTGCATGTCCGACACGGATCCCGCCAGGCCTGGCCGCCAAAGATTCGTGACTGACAGCCTCCATGCCTCACTCTGGCTCTGGTTCAGCGTCCCACGGGCGGCTTGTCCGCCACGGTGTTTCGGCATACGATACGCCATTACACGAATAAGGCCCGCCATTACGTGATCCGAAACGCCGACGACCTGCCGCCAGACCCCTACCGCCTGGGCTCCCTCCGCAAGGGACTCGAACTGATGGACTGCTTCGCGCGCAAGGAAACCTGGAGCCTCGCCGAACTCGCCGTCGAACTCGGCCAGACCAAACCAACGGTTTTCCGGATTCTCCACACCATCGAGGAGTTCGGTTACCTCCACAAAGACCTCGTCACCGGCCGCTATTCCCTCGCCATGCGTTTCCACACCCTGGGGTCCGCCGCCGTCCGGCATGAGCAGTTGCGCTGGCAGGCCCTCCCCCCGCTGCAGGACCTGGCCCGCGAGACCGGCGAAACCGTCCATGTCGGCATCCTCTACGACGGTGAGGCGATCTGCGTGCAGGCCGTCGATGGCACCCGTCTCGTCCGCATGCATGCGTTCGTGGGCAAACGTACCCCGGCGCACGCCTCCGCTTTGGGCAAGGTGTTGCTCGCGCACGTGCCCGACGCCGAGCTGGACGCCTTCGTCAGCCGAGGCCTCGCGCGCTTCACCCCCCGCACGATCACCGATCCAACCGCCCTCCGCGCCGCGCTGCATCAGGTGCGCGCGCAAGGCTGGGCGCTGGACGACGAGGAAATGGAAATCGGCCTGCGGTGTCTGGGCGCGCCGATTACCGATCACAGCGGCCGGCCGTGTGCCTGCGTCGCCGTTTCCGCCCCGGCCGCGCGCATGGACCCCGAGCGGATCGCGCTGCTGACGCCTCAGGTCAAAACCATCGCCGCGCGGATTTCCCGCATGCTCGGCAGCCCGTCGATGCATGGTCAGACCAACAACGCCGCGTAACGAACAAAGTGAAGGACAACGCCCGTGAACCAAAGCGAAAAAGCCATGATGAACGGCGCGGACATCATCGTCGATTTTCTGATCCGTCAGAAAGTGCCGTATTTGTTTGGGCTGTGCGGTCACGGCAACGTCGGCTTTCTCGACGCGGCGTTTAAAGCCCAGGACCGGATCAAAACGATCTCGACGCATCACGAGCAATCGGCTGGCCACATGGCTGACGCTTACTTCAAAGTAAGGCATGAACCGGTGGCGACGTTCACCTCGTGCGGTCCGGGATCGGCCAATCTGGTGGTGGCGCTGGCGGCGGCGATGATGGACAGCTCGGCGTTTTTCGCGATCACCGGCAACGTCCCGACCAGCCAGTTCAACCGCATGCCGTTTCAGGAAACCGGTCGCTACCATGGCGGCGATTTCCCCTCGGTGATCCGGCCCTACGTCAAACGCAGCTATCAGCCGACACGCGTCGACATGGTGCCGCTGGCTGTGCGCCAGGGTTGGGAACTGATGCTGTCCGGCCGCCCAGGACCCGTCAATCTCGATGTCCCGCTCAACGTCTTCGTCGAAGAGGCCGAGGTCACGCCACCTCGGACGTCGTCTCGTATCATCAACGGCTCGCCCGGCAACCCCGAGGCGCTGACCGCCGCGCTCGACCTGCTGCTGGCGGCGGAACGTCCGGTGATCATCGCTGGTCAGGGCGTGCTGCTGGCGGAAGCCTCGGCCGAGCTTCAGGCCTTCGCCGAACTCACCTCGATCCCCGTCGTGACGAGTCCGAACGGCAAGGGATCGATCAACGAACAGCATCGGCTGGCGTTCGGTTCGATCGGCCGCAACGGCACCTACGCCGCGAACGAGGCGACCAAAAACGCCGACGTGATCCTGGCTCTGGGCTTCACCTTCGACGATCGGGCGACCAGCGCCTGGCTTGACGGGTACACCTTGGCCATCCCGCCCTCTCGCCTCATTCAGATCGATATCGATCCAACCGAACTGGGCCGCAACTACCCGGCGGAGTTTCCCATCCTTGGCTGCGCCAAAGCCAGTCTGCGGTACTTGAATGGACTGCTGCGCGCACGGACCAAAGCCACGATCACCGCCGCGCGCGAGGCGTGGCTGAACCGGTTGAACCATGGCCGAGACGTTTGGCAAAATTATCAAAGCGGCCTGGCGATGTCCGACCAGATGCCGTTGCGGCCGGAACGATTGATGCGGGCTTTGTCTCGCGCGGTTCCGGAAAACGCCATCGTCGCGGCCGATGTCGGCGTGCACCACAACTGGATCATTCAATTGTTCGACGCGCTGCGGCCGCGGCAATTGATCCACTCGTGGGGATTCGCGGCGATGGGATTCGCGACGTCGGGCATTCTCGGCGCCAAACTCGCCGCGCCGGACCGGCCCTGCGTCGCGGTGGTCGGCGACGGCTCCTTCCTGATGACGCCGCACGCGCTGGCGACCGCGGTGGAATACGACATCCCGGTGGTCTGGGTGGTATGGAACAATCGCGGCTATTGCTCGATCCGCGACATCCAGCATGGCATGTTCGGTGCTCGCGAACTGGCCACCAGCTTCGAGATGCATCAGGGCAATCGCGAGCTGTACTCGCCGGATTTCGCCGCGTTGGCGAAGTCGTTCGGCGTCGCCTCGCACACCGTGACCCACGCCGGCGAGGTCGAGGACGCGATCGCCACCGCCATCGCCGCCAATCGCCCATATCTGATCGAAGTCCCGGTGGATCGGGAGATCCGTCCAATCGGCACCGGCAGTTGGGAACTGCCGCCGTTGCCGCAACCGGAGCCGAATTTTCTCAAGGCGCTGGCGGCGGCCGGTTTGTCACTTTAGTCGAAACGAACCAAAAACAAAAGGAAACCCCGCGATGAATCGTCGACAGCTGCTCGCCGGCGCGACCACTCTGCCGGTCGCCGGCCTGCTCCGCCCACGCCGCGCGAACGCCGCCGCGATCTCCGACAACCTGGTGAAAATCGGCGTGCTGGACGACATGTCCGGCGTGTTCGCGGACCAGCAAGGCCATGGCGATTACGTCGCCGCGCGGATGGCGGCGGAGGACTTTGGCGGCCATGTCCTCGGCGCGCCGATCGAGGTTGTGCAGGCCGATTTGCAAAACAAGGTCGATGTCGGTCTGTCGATCGCCCGCCATTGGATCGACGAGGAAAAGGTCGACGCCATCTTTGGCTTAGGCAACTCGGCCGTGGCCCTGGCGGTGCAGGATCTGTGCAAACAAAGGCAACGGATCGACGTGCCGATCGCGGCGGGCACCACGGATCTGACCGGAAGCGCGTGTTCGCCGTATGGCGTCCACTGGTGCTACGACAACTATTCCGCCGCCAAAGGACCCGCGACGGCGTTGGTGAAGCAGGGCCAGAAGAAGTGGTTCTTCATCACCTCCGACTACGCGTTCGGCAAGTCGCTGGAGCAGAACGCCACCGTCATCCTGCAAGGTCTGGGCGCGACCGTGTTGGGCCACAGCCTGGTGCCGTTGGGAGAGACGGACTATTCCGCGCATCTGCTCGCCGCGGCGTCGTCCGGCGCGCAGGCGGTCGGTATCGCCTGCGGCGGCGCCGACTTCATCAACGTCGCGAAACAAATGGGCGAGTTCGGGCTGATCAAGCGCGGTGTGGTCCCGGCGGCGCTGAACTGCTCGCTGACCAACATCCATTCGCTCGGGCTGGCGGCGGCACAAGGCATGATATTCAGTCAGCCGTACTACTGGGACCATGATGAGCCGTCGCGGGCCTTCGCCGGGCGTTTCGCCAAACAGCACAAAGGCCAGCCGCCGACCGCGTTCCAGGCCAGCACCTGGGGCGCGGTGACGCATTATCTCAAGGCGATCCAGGCCGCCGGCACCGACGAAGCCGGGCCGGTGATGCGGAAGATGCGCGACATTCCGATCAACGATTTCATGACGAAGAACGGTCAGCTGCGCATCGACGGCACGGTGGTGCGCGAGATGTTCCTGCTGCGCGCCAAACAACCGGCGAACTCCAAAAGCGAATGGGATCTACTGGAGGTAGCGGAAGTTATCCCGGGTGCCGAGGCGTTCCGCCCATTGAACGAAGGTGGTTGCCCGTTGGTGAAGACCTGACCGTTACCGGATCGTCTCCACCGTGACACCCAGGCCATCGGCGATACTCGACCAGGACTGGTCGGCGGTCAACGCGGGCAGCCCGGTTCGCCGTGCCAGCGCGAGGCAAATCCGGTCGCCGAGCGATAACCCCAACGGGCTGGTCACCGAAGCCATCAAGGCCGCCTGCAACGCGAGATCCTCATCCACCGGCACAAACACCACCGGCAGTTCGTTACGGAGCCGTTCGCCCTGGGCGGCGGCACCACGCAGAACATATTTGGTCACGACCTCGGCGAAATTCACCGTGCTCATGCGGGATCCGGCCAACAGCGCCTCCATGACCCGCTCCTGACCCGGTTCCCGCAGCAGAAAAGCCAGCACCGCCGACGCATCGAGGATCACGACGGACCCAATTCCACCGGGCCGTATTCATCCCGGGCCGCCTCGGCCCGGCGTTCCGCCAGGAAGCGTTCCACGGTTTCGCCGGAGCCGGAGAAGACTGAGTCCGCGTCGCTTTGCAGGCTGGTCAGCACGGTGCGGACGGGACGCAACCGTATTTCGCCGGCGACGACCGTCATCACGACCGGGCCGCCGCGCTCCAGCCCGGTCTGACGGCGGATTTGCGCCGGTATGTTGATTTTCCCCAGTTCCGAAACTTTGGTAACAACAGGCATCTTGGACCCCATTCTTTGAATCAGGGTTAATGTCGCATTCTGGACCTGGCTGACAGATAAGATCAACTGCCCGGATTTCGCCCTTTTCGCCGATCGTTGCCATGACCCCCCTTGCAACACGCGCGTGCCAGGTGCATTAGCGCCCCGAACATCGAACCCCTTGGGCGTCCTAGTGTTTGCCCAGGTTCCCTGGCGTGAAGGATTCGTTGGATGCGCCTCGCGGTGCTGAAGGAACGGCGTGTGCCCGAATCCCGGGTGGCCGCGACCCCGGATACAGTCAAGCGACTCATTGCACTTGGGCTGACCGTCGCGGTAGAAACCGGCGCGGGCGCCAACACCTCCATCCCTGACGCCGAATTCGCCGCTGTCGGAGCGGAGATCGCCGCCGATCCCGCCGCGGCTTTGGCGGGCGCGGGGATTGTCTTCGCGGTGCAGGCGCCGCTGCCGGCCGAACGGGCGCTGATCCCTCGCGGCGCCTTGCTGATCTGCACCGCCGGCGCTTTCTCCGATCCCGAACTGGTGCCCTCGCTGGCCGCCGCCGGCATCGATACCGCGGCGATGGAACTGCTGCCGCGCATCACCCGCGCGCAATCGATGGACGTGCTGTCGAGCCAGGCGAACCTCGCCGGATACCGCGCCGTGATCGAAGGCGCGTATGCGTTTCAGCGCGGCTTTCCGATGATGATGACCGCCGCCGGCACGGTGCCGCCCGCGCGCGTGTTCGTCATTGGCGCCGGTGTCGCCGGGCTGCAGGCCATCGCCACCGCGCGCCGTCTGGGTGCGATCGTGTCCGCCACCGATGTGCGGCCGGCGGCGAAGGAAGAAATCAAATCCCTGGGCGCCGCGTTCGTGGGCGTCGAGGATGCGGAAACCGCCGGCCAGACCGGTGCCTACGCCCGCGAAATGAGCGACGCGTTCCGCCAGAAGCAGGCCGAGCTGATGGCGACGACGGTCGCCAAGAACGACATGGTGATCTGCACCGCGCTGGTGATGGGCCGCAAGGCACCGACGATCGTGACCAACGCAATGGTCGCCTCGATGAAGCCGGGCAGCGTGATCGTCGATCTGGCCTCCGACGCCGGCGGCAACTGCGAGGCCACGACCCCCGGCCAGCGCACCGAGGTCAACGGCGTCACGATCCTTGGCTATAACAACTGGCCGAGCCGGATCCCGGTCGCGGCGTCCTCGCTTTACGCGAAGAACCTGCTGACCTTTCTGACGACGTTCTGGGACAAGGAGGCGAACGCGCCGAAGTTGCCCGAAACGGACGACATCATCAAAGGCGTGATGCTGACCCGGGGCGGCGCGATCGTGCACCCGAGCTTCCTCCCCTCGCAGGCCGCCTGAGTTCCGGAGACCCTTCATGGACCCGTCACAAATCGCTGAAGAGGCCCGCCGGCTCGCTGACCAGGCCAACGCGCTGGCGATGCACGCGCAGTCGATCACCGGCGTGATCGGTGAAGTGGCGCCGATGGTGGAACCGTTCGTCTATTTGCTCGCGGTCTTCCTGATGGCCTGCTTCGTTGGTTACTACGTCGTGTGGAACGTAACGCCGGCGTTGCATTCGCCGCTGATGGCGGTGACCAACGCGATCTCCTCCGTCATCATCGTGGGCGCCATGCTGGCGACCGGACTGGGGACGTCGTGGTGGTCGATCGCTTTCGGGTTCATCGCGGTGACGTTGGCGTCCGTCAACATCTTCGGCGGCTTCCTGGTGACGCAGCGCATGCTGTCGATGTTCAAACGAAAACAATAGGCAGCGCCGATGTCCGCCAGTCTCACCTCGCTCGCGTATCTGGTCGCGGCCGTCCTGTTCATCCTGGCGTTGCGGGGCCTGTCGTCCCCGGTGACGTCGCGACAGGGCAACCGGTTCGGCATGATCGGCATGGCGGTGGCGATCGTCGCCACGCTGTTGCATCACGGCATGGGCGTGGGCGGGTTCGGCCTGATCTTCCTCGGCCTGATCATCGGCGGTGGCATCGGCGTCGGCGTCGCGCTGCGCATCCAGATGACCGCCCTGCCCCAGCTGGTCGCGGCGTTCCATTCACTGGTCGGTCTGGCGGCGGTATTCGTGGCGGCGGCGGCGTTGAACGCGCCGGAAGCCTTCGGGATTGGCGTGCCGGGCGCGGTCCACGCGCAAAGCCTGGTGGAAATGTCGTTGGGTCTGGGCATTGGCGCGATTACGTTCTCCGGCTCGCTGATCGCGTTCGCCAAGC
>PLSZ01000170.1 GCA_003164305.1 Acetobacteraceae bacterium | reverse complement strand
TATCGGCCTCGATGACCTGCTCCCCCGCCGCGCGCCGCGACGCCGGCGCGATCTCGTTCTCGCGCTGATCGTCGCCCGGCTACTCGACCCCGCCGCCAAACTCGCCACCGCGCGCACGCTCGATCCCGCCACGGCCTGCCATTCGCTCGGCGAGACGCTCGGCCTCGGCACGGTCCCGGTGCGCGAGATCCACGCCGCCCTCGACTGGCTGGGCTCGGAACAAACCTTCATTGAGAACCGCCTCGCCCGCCGCCACCTCAAGGAAGGCGCGCTCGTGCTCTATGATGTCACCTCGACCTACCTGGAAGGACGCCACTGCCCGCTGGCCCATCACGGCTATAGCCGTGACAAACGGGCCGATCGCCCGCAACTGGTCATCGGATTGTTATGTGCCTCTGACGGCTGTCCCGTCGCGGTCGAGGTGTTCGCGGGCAACACCGCCGATCCCGCCACCGTGGCCAGTCAGATCGCCAAACTGAAAGACCGCTTCAAACTGAAGCGCGTCGTCGTGGTCGGTGATCGCGGCATGATCACCGATGCCCGCGTCGAGCAGGGGTTGCGCCCGGCCGGTCTCGACTGGATCACCGCGCTCCGCGCGCCCGCGATCAAGGATCTCGCCGCGGCAGGTGGACCGCTGCAACCCTCGCTGTTCGACGATCGCGACATGGCCGAGATCACCAGCCCGGATTTCCCCGGCGAACGCCTGGTGGTCTGCAAGAACCCGCTGCTGGCCGAGGAGCGCGCGCGCAAGCGTGAGGAATTGCTGGCCGCCACGGAGAAAGACCTCGCCCGTATCAGAACCCGGGTGGAACGGGCGAAGAACCCGTTGCGTGGCGCGGCGGAGATTGGCCGCGCCGTGGGGACCGTGATCGGCAAGCGGAAAATGGCCAAACATTTTGCAATCGAGATTACCGACACGACGTTCAGCTTCACCCGCGAGCAGGACCAGATCGGCGCCGAGGCGCGGCTCGACGGCATCTATGTGCTGCGCACCAATCTGACGGCGGAACAGTCCGATGCCGCCGCGACCGTGCGCTCCTACAAGAGCCTGGCTCAGGTGGAGCGGGCGTTCCGGAGCATGAAGACGGTGGATCTCGAGATCCGCCCGGTGTTCCATTGGACCGCGCCGCGCGTGCGCGCTCATGTCTGGTTGTGTGTGCTGGCTTATTACCTGGAATGGCACATGCGCCAGACGCTGGCACCGGTATTGTTCGATGACGAGCACAAGGCCGCGGCGGAGGCGTTACGCGCATCTCCGGTGGCCAAGGCCCAGGTCTCGGAAGCGGCGCGAAAGAAGGCGTGTACACGGCTGTCCGACCCGGCGCATGGTGAGGTGCTGCCAGTGCACAGCTTCCGCACGTTGCTCGTCGATCTCGGCACATTGACGAGGAACACGGTTTGCTTTGGCGGGAAGAGTGAACTCACCGTCCTCGCGAAGCCCACGGCGGTACAGCGACGGGCGCTTGGACTGCTGGGGGCCGAACTGGCGACGATGTAGGCAGAACGAGGATCACGATCCGCGCGGTATCAAGCGGTTACGGTTTTCGAGGCACGAAGTTCGGATTAAGCTAGGCGATATAGGCTTTGGCATCCAACCACGTTACACAGACGACAGGGTCGCGGTCGGATTGTTCAAATCCCGGCTTCGACCACGAATTGTTAGAAATTGATGGCCGCAGAGTGCCATTTATATAACATCCGCCCGTGATATGCTTGGTGTCTTTGACAAACGCCGCGAACTGGCCTCGGGTAATCAAGTACTTGCTCAGTGCGAAACCCTCGGGAATTGTTACTTCGTGCTGAGGATGCTCGTATGCCATCGAGCTCTTTGCTATCGCCCGATCGGATATTCCCAATACCGTTGCCAACCCCGACGAGGGGGGCGGAATCAGGCGCAGGTCCCTGTGGGTGTCGTCGTCGGTGGAGCCCATTTGAAAGTGCCCCGCCGGAATGACCACCATCTCCGGGCAGTCTCTGAAGCCCGCTTCGGGCTTTTGTTCGGCGGACATCGCGGTGGTGACGGACGGCGGCAACATTACCACGGCAAGGAAACACACGGAAAATAGACAACCGAGTCTACGCCGGCCACGAACACGGACGCCATCAAAGGCGGATGACTGGCTCGGTGATCTGCGATCGAAGCCCGTTCCACTCATCGCTCCCCCTCCCGCTTCATGTGCGTACCTCCGCATCGGCGAGCGGGCGTTCGATCACACTCCGCGCGAAGCGTCAAAGATACTTCTCCGTCCATGCTCCGTGCATGCTCCGTGGTTCTCCGTGTTAAATTCTTACTTTCTTGCGCGGTCCGATCCCCCAAAGTTTTCCCCGGATGAAGGCCGCCCCAGGCATGTGGCTTGATCGCGCCCGCCGCATCTTCCACCATCGCGCCGAGGACATCTGTTCAGGAGACTTCCAATGCAAACGCGCGCCGCGGTGGCCAGAAAGGCCGGCGACCCCCTCAGCCTGGAGACCGTCGAGGTCGATGGCCCGCGCGACGGCGAGGTGCTGGTCGAGATCAAGGCCACCGGCATTTGCCACACCGACGAATACACTCTGTCCGGCGCTGATCCCGAGGGCCTGTTCCCCGCCATCCTCGGCCATGAGGGCGCCGGCATCGTCATCGACGTCGGCAAGAACGTCGCATCCCTGAAAAAGGGCGACCACGTCATTCCGCTCTACACCCCGGAATGCCGTCAATGCGAATATTGCCTATCCCGGAAAACCAATCTGTGCGTCGCCATCCGCGCCACCCAGGGCCGCGGCGTGATGCCCGACGGCACCAGCCGGTTTCGTGCGGGAAGCGAGACGGTATTCCACTACATGGGCACCTCGACCTTCGCGAACTTCACCGTGTTGCCGGAAATCGCGTTAGCGAAAATCCGGCCGGACGCGCCATTTGACAAAGTCTGCTATATTGGTTGCGGTGTCACAACGGGCATCGGCGCCGTGATGAACACCGCCAAGGTCGAGGCCGGCGCGCGTTGCGTGGTGTTCGGTCTCGGCGGCATTGGCCTCAACGTCATTCAGGGCCTCCGCATGGTCGGCGCCGAGCAGATCGTCGGCGTGGACCTCAATCCGCGGCGCAAGGAGATGGCGGAAAAATTCGGCATGACGCATTTCGTCAATCCGGCGGAGGTACAAGGCGATCTGGTGCCCTATCTGGTGGACCTGACGAAGGGCGGCGCGGATTATAGTTTCGAATGCATCGGCAACGTGAACGTGATGCGCCAGGCGTTGGAATGCGCGCATCGCGGCTGGGGCAAGTCGATCGTCATCGGTGTCGCGGGCGCCGGACAGGAGATCTCGACGCGGCCGTTCCAGTTGGTCACCGGGCGGACCTGGATGGGCACCGCGTTCGGCGGCGCGCGCGGGCGGACCGATGTGCCGCGCATCGTCGATTGGTACATGGAGGGAAAGATTAACATTGACGACCTGATCACGCACGTGCTGCCGCTCGAGCAGATCAACGAAGGATTCGAACTGATGCGGCGGGGCGAGTCGATCCGCTCGGTGGTGGTGTACTGACTCCAGGCCGTTCTCCCCACCAGTTGTGACGATTTCAGGTAGGCCAGTCGGCGCCATGTCGGCGCCATTGCCGGTTCGGCCTGAAGGTGACAAACTCTGACGCTGCCTGCGCGTATCGATCGCGGCGGGGGAGGGGAACAGCAACGGCCGATTATTTTCTGACCGTGCCGTTTGTCAGCCAACTCGACTTTGGGGATCCGAGCCAACCGTATCGCGACTACACCGGATGCTGGTATGCTTCAGTATGCATGGTGAATTATTATTTTGCTCCTGGGCCGCGCTTCGGTTTGCCGCGTTTGTTCAATAAGTCGAACACGCTGAGCGACACCTCGGGAAAGACTTACGACAACCCCTATCATTCCGCGATCACACCCTCCGACTTCGCCGAACTGGCCAGCAACGAAGGGCTGGAGTTCGTGGACCTGCCAACGACCAGGCTGTGGACGCCAGAGCTGATCGACGCATTGTTGCGCGGGTTTGGGCCCCTCGCCTTTGGCTGGTTTAAAACGGCGGGGGGTCACACGTACGGCCATTTCTCCACGATGTGCGGGATCAAACCCTTGCCGGACCGGATCATCTATCACGACCCGGAAAAGGGCGCGCATTCAGAAATCTCGCTGACCGACTTCAACGCCAAATTCGCGTGGATGCCTGGTGCGATGATGCGCCGTAAAAAGTGATTTAACGGCAACGGTCTTGTGCTGTCGCGGCCGGACTTGACCCGGCCGTCGATCGCGATACCGTGCCCGACACAATTCAGTCTATTGGCGGAACAAACAACCGGTGGCGACTCATTTCCGACAGCGTGACAGACCGATCGACGATCAGACGATCCGCGGCGCGATCCCAAACATCGAACTCGGCCTTGTTTACGATCCGGCGTTTCGGGATGCGCCGGTGCATTACGCGACGTTTGGCGGCCTCGCGGATTTCTTCGGGCGCGAACCGGCGGCGCATAGGCACGACCGGTTTTATCAGGTGCATTTTATTGAATCTGGGCATCTGGAACTGCGGCTCGACGATGTGACGTACGCGATGGACGGGCCGCTGTTCTTTCTGACGCCGCCTTCGGTGCCGCACGCGTTCCACACTGACCCGAGCGCCACCGGGCATGTCATCACGATAGCACAACAACTGATCTGGCGGCTGTTCGATGAGGATGCGAGCCTGGCTCGACGGCATTTGACCGAACCGCGCTGCGTTAAGATGGACGGCCCCGACGGGCGGCAACGCGCGCGGGAATTGTCGCGGCTGTTCACCACGTTACGGCGGGAGACCGAAGAGCGGCGGCCAGGCGCGGACGCCAGCGTCGAGGCACTGACCCGGTTGATCCTGATCGCCGCGTTCCGGTTGCTGGAAGCGCCGCTGGAGGCGAACGGCGCCCGCCGCCACGACCT
The DNA here is from genome assembly GCA_003164305.1 of Acetobacteraceae bacterium. The sequence continues at coordinate 5,235 of PLSZ01000170.1, read as the reverse complement.
GATCACGCTGCGCCGGTTCCACGAACTGGTCGAACGCCATTTCGCCGAGCACTGGACGTTGCCGCGCTACGCCGGCGCGCTGCACATGACCGAGGCGCGGCTGACCGATTTGTGCAACCGATTGTCCGGGCGGGCGCCAAAGCGTGTGGTGCTGGAACGGCTGGCGCTGGAGGCTCGGCGCTTTCTGGCGTTTTCACGGTTGCCGGTGAATGAGATCGCCAGCGCCATGGGGTTCGAGGATACCGCGTATTTCTGCCGGTTTTTCAAACGAGCCCAAGGTGTCACGCCGTCCGCCTACCGTGCCGGCATGGCAGCCGACCTGGGAAAAGTCCAATAGAGTTTCAGTAAAATCCATTTTCCCCGGCGCCCAAAACGCCCATGTCCGATGCGCGAGCGGCCTGGGCGCCAGTGGGTTCGACCGAACCTGGCGCTTCGCGACCGCTCCGCCAACCGGAGGAACGGCGATGACGGCACGGACAGGACAGCAATATCGCGACGGGCTGCGGGACGATCGGACAGTGTGGCTCGGGGATCGTAAGATCGACATTCTCAGTGACCCGGCCATGGCGGGTTCGATCGGCGGGATGGCAGGCTATTTCGATTGGCAAAATCAATACGCCGACGAGTGCCTGGTGCCAGATCCGGTGACCGGCGAACCGATGAACGCCAGCCTGATCAAGCCCGCGACGGCGCACGATCTCGCGCTGCGGCATCGCTGCTTCGACCGGTTGGCGCGCTATTCGTTCGGGATGCTCGGCCGCACGCCGGATTACGTGAACGTGACATTGGCCGGGTTCGCGGCGCGTGCCGACATGTTCACCAAAGGCAACGACCGCACGTACGCCGACCGGCTGACGCGGTTTCACCGGGAGGTGATCGAGCGCGATTTGTCCCTGACGCATACCATTATTCAGCCGGCGATCGATAAAGGCGTGAACGACCTGCAAGGGATCAACGCCAACCTCGCGGCGCGCATCGTCGGCCGCACCAGCAATGGTGTCATCGTGCGCGGCGCCAAGGTGCTCGCCACGTTGGGCCCGTTCGCGGATGAGTTGTTCGTTTATCCGGCCGCTCCCTTGCCGCCGGGCGCGAGCGCGGATTACGCGCTGTGCTTTTCCATTCCGATGGCGACCAAGGGATTGATCACCTTGTGCCGCGATCATTTCGGAACTGCCGCGGACCGGCATGACCATCCGTTCTCCTCCCGGTTCGATGAGCAGGACGCGTTCATGATCTTCGACGATGTCGAGGTGCCATACGAGCGGCTGTTCATCGACGCCGACCTGGAACTTTACAACAACCTACGCAAGGCGGGGTGGGCCGCGAACGTGTTTCAGCAGACCTCGATCCGTGCCGCCGTGAAACTGGAGTTCGCTTACGATCTGTGCACTCAAATGTCCAAGGCGATGAATGCCGAGACGCGGGCGGACGTGTCGGTCGCTCTGGGAGAAATCTGGGCTTACGCGCAACTGACGCGCGCCGCGACCAAGGCGGCGGAGGTGGGCGCGCACGATTGGGGCAACGGCGCGTTCTTCTGCGACGACCGCCCGCTGCGGGCGATCCGCGATCTGATGCCGAGTTGGATGGTGCGGGTGAACGACATCATCAAATCGTTGGGCTCGCATAATCTTCTCGCCACTCCGTCGCTGGCGGCGTTCGATAATCCCGAGATCGGGGCTTTGCTCGAGACGTATTTGCCCGGCGCCAACGGCGTGTCCGCGCGGGAACGAGCGCAGGTGTTTCGGACGGCGTGGGATTTCGCGGGCTCCGCGTTGGGGGGACGCGTGGAGTTGTATGAGCGGTTTTATCTGGCCAGCCAGCCGAAGAACTTTACCCGCGACCACACGCAAACTTTGGCCGAGGGCGGGTTCGGACAGTTCAAGGAGTTTCTCGCAGGTCTTTGACGTTACAGCGCCGCGGTCGTTCCGCCATCGACCACCAGCACGTGGCCGGTCATGTAGGACGACGCATCGGAGGCAAGGAACACCGCGGGGCCTTCCAATTCCGGCGGATCGCCCCAACGGGCCATCGGCGCGCGCGCGGACACCATGGCGTTGAAGTCGGGATTGTTGTGCAGGACCTCGGTGGCATCGGTCGGGAAGAACCCCGGCGCAAGCGCGTTCACGGTGATCCCGTGGGGCGCCAATTCGACGGCCAGCGCCCTCGTCATGCCGTGCAGCCCTGCTTTGGCGGTAACATAGCCGGGAACCGTGGGGCGGCCGAGAAACCCGAGTATCGAGGAGACCATGATGATTCGGCCCCGTTTGGCCGGGACCATGAGGCGCGCGGCCTCCCGCGACAGCCGGAAATAGGCTGACAGATTCGAGTCGATGACGGACGCCCAGTCCTCGTCGGTGGTCTCGAGCAGCGGCTTACGGGGGATGACGCCGGCGTTGTTGACGAGGATGTCCAGGCGGCCATGCTCGGCCTTGATGCGCGCGAAGGCGGCTGTCGTGGCCTTGGTGTCGGATACATCGAAGGCCAGATATCCCGCCGCGTTGGGCAGGTCTCGCACGGTCGTCTGGAGGTGCGCGACGTCCCGGCCGTGCAATATCACCTGGGCACCCGCTCCGGCGAGGCCGCGGGCGATGGCGAGCCCGAGACCGCGGGAACTGCCGGTCACGAAAGCCAGGCGCCCGGAAAGATCGAAATTCGCTGTCATGGCGGGCGGAACCCTGCGGGAGCGTCCAGGCTCTGTCAACGATTTGACCGGCCAACGGGGACCATGACGAATACCAGACTGTAACCAGGTTTAAACCGAGTTCACGCTACCGGCTGCGCTGCTCTCAGGCGGGCATACTGGCAGGAATTGACTTGCCTTTTGGTAACCGGCGGGGACGGCTATGTTATTATTGGTGACAACCTGGCTGCGGATGAAAATGGACCGGCGCGGGGTCACGGCCCTGGAATATGGGTTGATCGCCGGCGTGATCGTGGCGACGATCCTGATCGGGTTCGGCGTGCTGGCCAACAACGCGTCAACCAAGTTCAGCAGTGTTGGGGGGCACTTGTAACGAGTCTGCCCTTGGTGCAGCTGGGTCGCCGCATGCGGCTGGCCTGTATGGCGCGTGCGGTGCATGCCCTCGCCCGCCTGAAACGGCCGGCGAACGCCACGCGGACACGCGCGGGCAGGGACGCGGACGACGGTTCATAAATCTCAGGGGCACGACCCTGTTTAGCTTTATGTTTGAGCGCGAACCTCGAGAGGTTTGCTTAGGCCGCGCGCCGGGCGGCCAATGCCGCTGGGAGTTGCGCGATGGCCTGATCGATCAGCGCGTTGCTTGATTCGAGGCTCAACCCCTCGGCGATGACCTGACGGGCGGCGATGGTCGCCAGTTCGGCCGCCGCGGTGCGGATTTCGTCGACCGCTTGTTTCTGCGCCGCCGCGATCCGGTCGAGTGCCATTTGCTCGCGCCGTTTGGCCGATGCCTCGGCTTCGGCGCGGGTCGCTTCGGCCACGCGGGCGGCTTCCGCCGCGGCGCCTTCGATCAGCAGTTTCGCGTCCGTCTGGGCTTTCGCACGGGCGGCTTCGGCTTCTTTCAGCATCGCCTCGGCTTCACTCCTGAGGCGGGCTGCCTCGTCCATTTCGGCGCGAACCGACGCGGCGCGGGCATCCAGCATGGCGGCCAGAGCGCCCCAGAGTTTCTTGCCGAACAGGACGAAGAACAGAATGAACGCCAGAACGACCCAGTTTCTGGGTTCGGCGAAAAAGCTGGGTTCATCTTGCATTGGTATTGCCCCTCAATAACCCGCCCCGTTGGGACCAGCCCCTCAACGACCGGCGCCGCGCGCTGCCATGGCAGCGTCGATTGCGCCACGCAGCCGGTCCGGGCTCGGCGACGCGCCGGTCAGGCGCGTGATCAGCGCGATCGCCGTGTCGGTCGCCACGCCGGGCAGCGCCGCCAGAGCGGCACCTCGAGCGGCCGCGATCTGGCCCTCGGCTTCCTTCAGTTGCAGGTCCAACCGCTCATTCACCGCGGCGGCCTGCACGGCGGCTGCCTGTTTCGCACTATCCAGCGCGGCGTTGATCGCGGCCTGGGCCTCCGATCGCGCCTTTGCCGTGGCGTCCGCCGCCGCCTGAATACCGGAATCGGCGCGAGCCTTGGCATTCTGGGCACCTTCCAGATCGCCGGCGATCCGTCTGGCGCGCTCCTCCAGCACCGCTTCGACCTTGGGCAAAGCGGTGCGCGAGGCCAGGACGTAGAGGATCGCGAAGATCACGATGCCCCAGACGACCTGGTAAGTGGTCAGCTTGTTGGCGAAATCCAACTGCGGCAGGCCGCCCTCGGCCATCGCCACCCCGGGGAGAGAGGACAGAATGGCGGACAGGCCGGCGGCCAGCGGTGCGATGCGGCCAAACCCGATCATGCTGCTTCCTTCGCGGCCAGGGTCGCCCAGGGAAAGAACACCCGAGGGAACACGGCCCAACAGAACAAGGCCCGAACGACCAAGATCAGACGAACAGAATGATGAACGCGATGACCAGCGCGTACAGCGCGACCGCTTCCGTCAACGCGAACCCGAGAATGGCGAGACCGAAGACGCGGTCGCGAGCGGCCGGATTGCGCGCGACACCAGAGATCAGGGCCGCGAAAATGTTACCGATACCGACGCCGACACCGGCGAGCGCGATAACCGCGATGCCCGCGCCGATCTGTTTCGCGGCAATGAGATCCATGAGTCAGTTCCTTTCTTTACGTCCAGTGTGATCCGAGGCGCGTCACGCGGCCGGACCGGTTCCAAGGTTGCGAGAGAGAGATCAGTGCAGATGCACCGCGTCGTGCAGGTAGATGCAGGTCAGGATGGCGAAGACGTAGGCCTGCAACGAAGCCACCAGCAGTTCGAAGCCGATCAGGATGACGTTGACGCCCAGAGACAGCCCCGCCGGCAGCAGGTAAATCCCGCCGGCCGTGCCAAGCATCACGACGAAGCCGGCGAACACCTCCAGCATCACGTGGCCGGCCATCATGTTGGCGAACAAACGGACCGACAGCGAGATGATGCGTGACAGGTAAGAAATCACCTCGATGACCACCATCAGCGGCAGCAGCACTACCGGAACGCCCTTCGGCACGAAATAGCTGAAGAAGTGCAGCCCATGTTCCTTCAACGCGACGAAGGTCACCAGGCCGAACACGAACAGCGACAGCGCGAGGGTGACGGCGATATGGCTGGTGAAGGTGAAGAAATATGGGAACACGCCCAGAAGGTTGCCGAACAGGATGAAGAAGAACA
>PLSZ01000121.1 GCA_003164305.1 Acetobacteraceae bacterium | reverse complement strand
AACAGAGTTCACGATAAGAGCGAAGATTTATGACGCTTCGCGCGGTGTCTGTTCGAACGCCCGCGCGAAGCGCCCAGATCCTGCTTCGTGTGCTTCGTGTCTTCGTGGTTTAAGATAACTGAGTCGATACAAAGTTTGACGGATCGCGTTTTGTCTCATTCTTCCGGGTACGATGAACATTCTGGCGCGTTCTCACGATCGTTGGTCCGCACGGTGCATTGGCGGTCGATGCCTCTTGCTTGCTTCTGATGGGGTGCCGCGCAAGATCACCGGGTCAAGCCCGGTGATGACGATTTTGTGGGCCGGTGATGACGATTCCTGCCCCTCCCTCGCTCACGACTGGCTGAAAAACATCTCCGTCAGCACGTAATCGAACGCCAGAATCAAAATCGACGCCGTCACCACCGCTGCCGTGGTCGCCGCGCCGACACCCTGAGCGCCGCCTTTGCTGTGGTAGCCCTGGTAACACCCCATCAACGCGATCAGAAATCCGAACACCGCAGCCTTCGCCAAACCGGAGACCACGTCCTCAGTTTGCACGAAGCTGATCGTATTGGCCAGATAGGCGGAGACGTTGAAACCAAGTTTCAAAGTCGAAACGATGAAGCCGCCCATGACGCCCAGGATGTCGGCGATCAACACCAGTATCGGCAGGGCGATGGTGCCCGCCAACAGGCGCGGCGCCACCAAATATTTCATCGGATTGGTCGACAAAGTCGATAACGCGTCGATCTGATCGGTCACCCGCATGGTGCCGAGTTCGGCGGCCATCGCGGCGCCGACGCGGCCGGAGACCATCAACGCGGCCAACACGGGACCCAGTTCGCGGGTCACCGACAGCGCGACCACTTTGGCGACCGCGCCCTGCGCGGAGAAGCGGGAAAATCCGGTGTAGGACTGCAACGCCAGCACCATCCCGGTGAATATCGCGGTCATCGCCACCACCGGCAGGCTGAAATAGCCGATGTCGAGCAAAGCGCGCAGGAACTGCCGGCCGTAGAACGGGGGGCGGACGATGTGCGACAGACCCTCGCCCGCGAAACGCGCCAGCTTGCCGGTTTCGGTGCAGGCAGCGAGGACCGCGCGGCCGACCGCGGCGAGAAAGGACAAAATCTCGTTCACGCGGGCGAGTATACCCGATGGTACCGGCGGCCGAGAGCAGTCAAAACCTCATACCCGATCGTCCCGGCGTCGCGGGCGGCGTCGTCCACGGCACGATGCGGGCCAAGCAATTCCAGCCAACTCCCCGGCCGCGCGGCTGGAAGATCGGTGACGTCGAACGTGGTCAGGTCCATGGAGACACGGCCTACCAGCGGAACGGGGTGGCCGTCAAAGAAAGCCGCGCCGGCGTTGGAATGCGCGCGATGCCAGCCGTCGGCGTAGCCAATGCCGACGGTGGCGATCCGGGTTGGACGGGCGGCGGTCCAGGTGGCGCTGTAGCCGACCGTGGCGCCGGCCGGGATGTCGCGAACCGCGAGAACGCGCGCCGCCAGGGTCACGACGGGCCGCATCGGATTTTCCCGGCCCGGCGTGGGGTTGACGCCGTACAGCGCGGACCCGGGACGCGCGAGGTCGAAGCCGAACCCCGCACCCAGGAAGATGCCCGCGGAATTGGCGAGGCTGGCGGGCGCTTGGGGCAGATCGGTCCGCCAGGCGACGAAGCGGTCGCGTTGCAGCGCGTTGAGCGGATCATCCGGGCACTCGGCCGAGACCAGATGCGACATCACGGCGTGAACCTCGATGCCGGCGAGCCAAGCGTGGTTCTGGGCCAGGATCGCGCGTTCCCGCGCGTCGAGGCCGAGGCGGGACATGCCGGTATCGACGTGCAGCCAGGCGGGGAGCGCTCGGCCCAGGCGGCGGGACAGCGCGGACCAGGCGTCGATCTCGGCCAGCGAACCGAGCGCGGGGATGATATCGTGCGCGGCATAATCGGCCTCAGCGCCGGGAAACAGGCCGCCGAGGACGACCAGCGCCACGCCTGGAATGGTGTCGCGCAGGGCCAACGCCTCGTCCGGCGTGGCGACAAAGAAATCCCGGCAACCCGCCGCCAGCAACGCCCGCGCCACCGAGATCGCGCCGAGGCCGTAGCCGTCGGCTTTCACCACCGCGCCGGATTTTTGTTTCGCGTGCAAATATCGCCAGTTGGCGACAATCGCGCCCAGATCGATGGTCAGCACCGCGTGCGCGGTATCAGCTTCCATAGCCGGAATGAACGACGTCGAGATCGGCGAAACGGGTGAACTCGCCTTCGAAGAACAGCGGGATGGAGCCGGTCGGGCCGTGCCGCTGCTTGGCGACGATCAGGTCCGCCTTGTGGTGCACCTGCACCATCTTCTGCTTCCAATCGTCCATCGCGGCGTTGAACTTTTCGCTGCCGCCTTCGAACGCGACCTCCTTCGGCATGCGCTGTTCCAGGTAATATTCGTCTCGATAGATGAACATCACCACGTCGGCATCCTGCTCGATGGAGCCGGACTCACGCAGGTCGGACAATTGCGGGCGCTTGTCCTCGCGGCTTTCGACCTGGCGCGATAGCTGCGACAGCGCCATGACCGGGATCGCGAGTTCTTTCGCCAACGCCTTCAGACCCTGGGTGATCTGGCTGATTTCCAGCACGCGGTTTTCCGGCCGGCTGCCGGCCGATGGACGCATCAACTGCAAATAATCGATGATCACCAGCGCGAGGCCTTTGGTGCGTTGCAGCCTGCGACACCGCGTGCGCAACATCGACATGCTGATTGCCGGCGTGTCGTCGATTTGCAGTGGCAACGAGCCGATATCCCGCGCCACCTGAACGAACTTATCGACGTCCTTTTGCGCGATGTCGCCGCGGCGGATGCGGTCGCCGGAGATGCGCGATTCCTCACTCAACAAGCGGGTGGCGAGCTGTTCCGAACTCATTTCCAGCGAGAAGATCGCGACCTGTTGTTTCGGCTGCGCGGTGGGGTCCTCGGCGCGCGCCTGCTCCAGCAGGGCTTTGGCGGCGCCGTAAGCGATTTTGGTGGCCAGCGCGGATTTTCCCATGCCGGGACGGCCGGCGAGGATCAGCAGGTCGGACGGGTGCAGACCGCCGAGTTTGCCGTCGATGTCGCGCAGGCCGGTGGTGAGGCCGGTGACGTGGCCGGATTGCTGGAAGGCACGCTCGGCGCCCTTGATCGCCTCGGACAGGGCGATTTCGAAGGTGACGAAACCGCCGCCGCCGTCGCCGCCTTGCGTGGCGAGTTCGAACAAGGATTGCTCGGCGGCTTCGATCTGGCCCGAGCCGTCCAGTTCCGCGTCGGCGCCGAACGCGTTGTTGACGACGGTTTCGCCGATGTCGATGAGCTGGCGGCGGAGCCAGGAATCGTGGATGGCGCGGCCGTATTCCCCGGCGTTGATGATGCCGACCATCGAGGACAGCAGCTGCGCGAGATAGGCGGTGCCGCCAACTTCTTCCAGGACGCCGGAATGCTCGAATTCGGCTTTCAGGGTGACGGCGTCGGCCAGTTGACCCTGCTCGATGCGGCGGGCGATGGACTGGAAGACGCGGCCGTGGATGGGGTCGGCGAAATGGACGGGGGCGAGGTATTCCGACACCCGCTCATAGGCGCGGTTATTGGCGAGCAACGCGCCCAGAAGCGCCTGTTCCGCCTGGAGATTGGAGGGGGGCAGACGCTGCGAGAGGCCAAGCAGCGGCGAATCGATGATGGTGTTCATGTGGCGTCACCATAGCCCGGCTCGGTACTGGGCGCACTGGCGCCCAGGGTGTGAGTCAGGAGGATATCGGGGACGCTATACCGATTCGGGCCGTGGATGGGAGGCGGGGACGCTCGCGAAATTCAGGACGACACCTCGGACTGCACCCCAACCCGTCCGGCCCCGGCATATAAATAGTCCCGGGTCAGCGGCACCGCGTCCTGGCGAACGCCGAGTTGGATCTGGAACACCATGTGGCCGCCGCGGCGGAACGCGAGCTCGGAGCCGCACAGATAGAACTCGAACATGCGGCAGAACCGCTCATCGTAAATCGAGGCGATGGTGTCGCGATTGGCGTTGAACCGCCAGCGCCAGTGACGCAGGGTTTGCGCGTAATGCAGCCGCAGGATTTCGATGTCGGTCGCGACGAGGCCGGACTTTTCGACCGCCGGCAAAACCTCCGACAACGCTGGGCTGTAGCCGCCGGGGAAGATGTACTTATCGAGCCAGGCGTTGGTGCAGGCCGGGCCGTCACCGCGGCCGATCGCGTGCAGCAGCGCGACGCCGCCGGGATTGAGGCAGCGCGCGACGGTATCGACGTAGGTCTGATAATGGCCGACGCCAACGTGCTCGAACATGCCGACGGAGACGACGCGGTCGAACCGTTGATCGACCGCGCGATAGTCGAGCAATTCGAAATTGACCTGGTCTTCCAGGCCTTCGGCGAGGGCGCGGTCGCGCGCGGCGGTCAGTTGCTCGCGCGACAGGGTGATGCCGGTGACGCGGGCGCCGTAATCGCGGGCCAGGGTCAACGCCAGGCCGCCCCAGCCACAGCCGATGTCGAGCACGCGCAGGTCCGGACGATCGAGGCACAGTTTCGTGGCGATGTGACGCTTCTTCGCCAGTTGCGCGGCCTCCAGCGTTTCGTCGCCGTTCGGGAAATAAGCGCACGAGTATTGTCGGTCGCGATCGAGGAACAGGCTGTAAAGGCGGCCGTTCAGATCGTAATGATGAGCGACGTTTTTCTGCGAGCGAGCGGCCGGGTTGTATTGGTCGATGCGCTTTTTCCATTTACGCAGCAGCGTGCGAACGCGCAGGATCGGCTGACGCTGAAAATCGTCGGTGAGGTTCGCGAACAGGACGTCGAGCACGTCATAGATGCCGCAGCCGTCGGGGGTGATGGTGCCATCCATATAGGCCTCCCCCAACGCGAGGCCGGGGTTAAGCACCAGACCGCGTACGGCGCTGGACGAGCGGATGACGATGCCCGCCGATGGGCCCCCTGGCGGGCCGTCGTTACCCGAGTAAAGACCTGAACTCCCGTCAGGCCACCGTACCGACAGCCGGCCTGTCCCGATGAAACGCCGCAGAATTCCATCCAGCGCGCTTTGCATTTATTGCCCCCTGATGCCCGGACCGCGTTCAAGAGAGAGTTGCCGATCATGGCGAGAAACTTTGCGCGCGTCAAAGCCGAAAACCACGCGCGGTGACGTACCGAAGCTCTTTTTGATGGCGGACGGTGGTAACGTACGGAAAGATTGGAAGTTCCGTCGTCGCGTGCCTTTCAGCGCCGCGTCATTACCGAAATGGAGACGTGCTTGACCGGCCTGGCGTTCCAGAAGTCTTCCTATTCCGCGGCAAGCTGGCCGGATTGGACGTATTCCTGGATCGAGACGCGCCAGTGGACGCGGTCCTGCTCGGGCGGATAGTCGCCGGCGGCCTTGTGATAGGAACAGCGATTATCCCAGATCACGATGTCGCCGACGTGCCATTTGTGACGATATTGGCCGTCGGGCCGCACCATATAGGTCTCCAGCTCGGCGATCAGGTCTTTGGTCTCGGCCGGGTCGGCGCCTTCGATCGACAGGATCTTGCCCGGGTCGAAATAGAGCGACTTTCGACCGGTCTCGCCGTGGGTGCGGATGATGGGATGAATGGCGGGCGGACGGTCGCGATCCTCGGGGTTCAGCAATGCCTGATTCGCACGGCTGCCACCGTAACAAAATGCCCCGTTGACGCCGTCGAGGCGGTCTTTGAGCCGTCGCGGCAACGCGTCATAGGCGGCGTAGCCACTGGCGAACAGGGTGTCTCCGCCGGTATCAGGGATCGCCAGAGCGTACAACTGGGTGGCTTTGAAGGGGACGGGATCGTACGCGCCGTCGGTGTGCCAGCCCTCGGCGCCGCGGCGGTAGATCGATTGGTTGAGCTTGCCGTCGGGACCGAACTTGTTGACGCCGAGCAGCGTGATGTCCGGATATTCGGGATGGCGCGTGCTTTTCGACGGGTGCGGCGTGACGTGGCCAAAGCGGCGGCTGTAGCGCAGGAACTCGGGGATGCTGAGCTCCTGGCCGGTGACCACCAGAACGTTGTGGTCCAGCCAGGCCTGATAAATCGGGGCGAACCCGGCGTCGTCGAGCGTTCGGACATCGACGCCGCTGACCTCCACGCCGATTTGCGGGCCCATCTTGCGGATCTGAACCATGGCTGTGTCCTCCTTGGGGGAAATCTGGGCACCTCGGGGCGGTGGACGTCAAGTGTCAGGGCGCTGCCCCCTGGCAACGCCCTGGCGCTTGATTGCACCCCGCCCGGATGCCGCTAGGCTACCCCCATGATGACCGATCCCGTTCTGGCCGCGATCACGTCGCGCCGTTCCGTCCGCCGGTTCCTGCCGGCCGAGGTGCCGCGCTCGGTGATCGCGGAGATTTTGGATGCCGCGGCGCGCGCGCCCAGTGGGACGAACATGCAGCCCTGGCGAGGCTACGTGCTGGTGGGCGCCGAGCGAGACGCGCTCTGCGCCGCGGTGCAGGCCGTGTTCGATACCGAGGAGCCCGGCCACCGGCACGAGGTACAATATTATCCCGATGAATTCTTCGAGCCTTATTTAAGCCGCCGGCGGAAGGTTGGCTGGGATCTTTACGGACGGCTTGGAATCGCGCGCGGCGAGGCGGCGAAAATGCGCGCGCAGCACCGGCGGAACTTCCAGTTTTTCGATGCGCCGGTGGGGTTGGTGTTCACCATTCACCGCAGCCTCGCGACGGGGTCCTGGCTCGATTACGGGATGTTCCTGGAGAACGTCATGATCGCGGCGCGGGCGCAAGGGCTGGATACCTGCGCTCAGGCGGCGTGGACACATTATCATAAGGTGATGCGGCCCGTACTCGGGTTTGCGGACGAAGAAGTCGTCGTTTGCGGCATGGCACTGGGCCTGGCCGACCCGGACGCGCCGGAGAATCGGTTGGAAACGGAACGTGTGGCCTCGGACCAGTTCATGGCCTGGCGAGGGTTTGACGAAGGCGCTTCCGACTGAGAACATACACAGAACCCAATAGGCCTGTGGAACCTGGGGACAGAACACCACGCGAACGTCGTGGCCGAGCCGCCACAGCCCTCATGAATCGTATATGTAGTGGGTGATCGATCCCGCGATGCCAGATTTTGTGTTTGGCCCGAATCCGCCCACCAAAAAATAATCGGTTCACGGGATCGCCGTCGCCCACCTGGTAGCCTATATATTGTGGTTCACAGCTGACATGGCGGAGCACCGATCCGACAATGAGAAACGCCACGGAGGCCGATGTGCTTGATCTAGATGCCGTCCAGATGCCGGGTCGCCACCAGGTTCGGGTCGATCGCACCCGCGACTCGCTGCTGACGGATTTCGGGCGAGCGACATTGACCGATCGCTATCTGATGCCGGGCGAGGAATTTCAGGATCTATTCGCGCGGGTCGCGTCGTTTTACGGTGACGACCAGGGCCACTCCCAGCGCATCTACGATTACATGAGCAAATTGTGGTTCATGCCCGCGACTCCGGTGCTGTCGAACGGCGGCACGGCGCGCGGCTTGCCGATCTCATGCTTTTTGAACGAAGCGACCGACAGTCTTGAGGGCATCGTCGGTTTGTGGAACGAAAATGTCTGGCTGGCGTCGAAGGGCGGCGGCATCGGCTCGTATTGGGGCAATTTGCGCTCGATCGGGGAGAAGGTCGGCGCGGTCGGCAAGACCTCGGGCGTCATTCCGTTCATTCGCGTGATGGACAGCCTGACACTGGCGATTTCGCAAGGCTCTCTGCGCCGCGGGTCGGCGGCGGTGTATTTGCCGGTATCGCATCCGGAGATCGAAGAGTTCATCGAGTTGCGGCGGCCGACCGGCGGCGATCCGAACCGCAAGGCGCTGAACCTGCATCACGGCATTCAAATTCCCGACGCGTTCATGCGCGCGGTCGAGGCGGACGAGAAATGGGCGTTGCGCTCGCCCAAAGATAAATCCGTGGTGCGGGAGATCTCGGCGCGCTCGTTGTGGATCCGTATCCTGACCGCGCGGATCGAAACCGGTGAACCGTATCTGGTGTTCTCCGATCACGTCGCGCGGGCGCAGCCGGAGCATCACAAGCTGGCCGGCCTGGAGGTGAAAACCTCAAACCTGTGCAGCGAAATTACTCTGCCGACCGGACGCGATCATCATGGCGTCGAGCGGACAGCGGTGTGCTGCCTGTCGTCGTTGAACCTGGAAAAATGGTTCGAGTGGGAGAACCATCCGACGTTCATCGAGGACGTGATGCGGTTCCTTGATAACGTGTTGCAGGACTTTATCGATCGCGCGCCGCCGGGGATGGAAAAGGCGCGGTACTCGGCGATGCGCGAACGCTCGGTGGGTCTGGGCGTGATGGGGTTCCATTCGTTCCTGCAAGCGTTGAACGTGCCGTGGGAAAGCGTCGTCGCGAAGGTGTGGAACAAGCGCATCTTCAAGCATATCCGCGCGCAGGCCGACGCGGCGTCGGTGATGCTGGCGGATGAGCGCGGCGCCTGCCCGGACGCCGAGGAATACGGCAGCAAAGAACGTTTCTCGCACAAAATGTCGTTGGCGCCGACCGCGTCGATTTCCATCATCGCGGGCAATGCTTCGCCGGGGATCGAGCCGATCGCGGCGAACGTGTTTTTGCAAAAGACGCTGTCCGGCAGTTTCACGGTTCGCAACCGGCATCTGCAAAAACTGTTGGAGCAAAAGGGCCAGGACAACGACGCGGTGTGGTCGTCGATCACCACCACGAAAGGTAGCGTGCAGCATCTGGACTTCCTGACCGCGGACGAGAAGGCGGTTTACAAGACGGCGTTCGAGCTCGACCAACGCTGGATCGTCGAGCACGCCGCCGATCGCACGCCGTTCATCTGCCAGAGCCAGTCGGTCAACGTCTTCCTGCCCGCCAATGTCAGCAAGCGGGATCTGCATCAGATCCATTTCATGGCCTGGAAGCGCGGCATGAAGTCGCTGTATTATTGCCGCAGCCTATCGATCCAGCGCGCCGACAATGTCAGCTCGAAAGCGATTGCTCCGGTGGACGATATTCACATGCCGGCGAATGACGCGGCCGCGCCGTTGCCTTTGGTGGCGGCGGCCGCGTCAACGACGGATTACGAGGAATGCCTTGCCTGCCAATAGGGGCCTGCCAGTAAACGTTACGAGAGCGGCGCGACCGACAGGCGTCCGACGACACCGTGCTTCTCGATCAGCTTTGCAACGGCGCCGGATTTTTTGGCGTCCTCGACGAACTGTTTGAGATACGCGGCGCCGGCGACGTTTTTCTTCGGCGTGCCGATCGCCTGTTGCACGGCGGTGAACTGACCGTCCAGCATGCGCGAGCCGGGGATCTTTTCCACGTCGCCAATCAGGCCGGGCCGGAGTCCAGCCAGAGCCTCCATCTTTTCCTTGAGGAACATCTCGACCACGGCCGCCTGACTGTTGCCGCGATGCAGCGTGGCGTTCTTGATATTTCGTTCCAGCCAGAGATCGTACGCGCTGCGCGCGGTGACCGCGATGCGATTGCCTTTGACATCGACCTCGGCGATGGATTTGATCGGTGAGCCGGCGGGCACCAGATAGGTCGCTTCGATCTCCACGTAAGCGGCGGTGAACTCGATTTTCTCGGCGCGCGAGGGCTCGGCGCCGATGTTGCCGATGTCCCACTTGTCGTTTTCCGCGTCGTCGGCGAGTTCGCCAGGTTTGGCATAGGGCACGAACTGGACCGGGACGCCCAGTGCGGCGGCGATGGCGCGGGCCATGTCGGGGGAGCAGCCGTCGGGATCACCGTTCGGTGCGCGACCGGTGACGAGCAGGAAGTTTCCCATGTTGATCGCGGCGCGCAAAACGCCATGCGGCGCGAGCTCGGCGATGACTTGTTGTTGAGACATGTTTTTAAGTCCGAGGTTTGTTGACATCGGCAGGGTATCTTTGAGGGGCGTGGCGGGCAACCCGGGGTCGGGGGCCGGGGTTGGGGGCGTTCGCCGGGAGTGGGGAAGCGCGAGGGCTCCCTCAGGCGAACGCCGCGCTCAGCGCTCCCAGTGCGTTCAGCGCCGGGGGAAACCCCGTATAAGGCGCCGTCTGAATGATCGCCTCGATCACCTCCGTCTTCGACAATCCCACATTCAGCGCCGACTGCCCGAACTTTCCCGCCTGCTCGGGCATTCGCAGCGCCGTGAAACCGGCCACCGCGACCAGCGCCCGCTGTCGCCGTTCGAGGCCAGGGCGATACCAGATCTCGCCATAGCCATACTGGATCGCCGTCGGATACAGCGCGCCGGTCACCGGATTATCCGGCGCCGCGTAGCCCAGCTGAGCGCGCGCGCCATGCAGTTCGTGCATCAGTTCGGTGCCCCGCCGCGTGAGTTCTTCCAACGACGCATCCTCCGGCGGATCGTCCGGAAACGGCAGGTCGCGATCGCCCAACGCCTCCGCCAGCAGCGGCAAGGTTTCCTCGGCGCTGGAGAAACCTGCGTACAGCGCCGCCTGCACCAGGATTTCCCGGATCGCGGCGCCATCCAGCCCATGATCCAGTCCGGCGTTGATATATGTCCGCAAGGAGCGCATCCGCGGCCCGGCCGCCAGCGCCGCGATCGTGACCAGCAGCCGGTCGTCCCGCGTCAGACCCGGCCGGTTCCACACGCCGCCGAACACCGCCTCGGTCAGCAAATTCGCGAAGCCGTGAGCTTGCCTGTTCGATCCCAGCAGCGTTCGCTGCGTCGCCTCGCCGGTCTGGCGCAAGGTTTGGCGTGTCATGGGGACGGTCCTCCGGTTGCGTTCCCGCCACGTTGTCCGGTCCCGAGGTACCTGTCCACCGCGCCGGCACTTTGCAACGCCGCCGAAATCGTACCGCCGATAAAGCCAGTGGCGAGCACGGGCAGTTCGGAATATGCGCGGAACGTTTGATATAAGTCATTGCCTTTTCTGTCCGGCAGGCGCAGTTCTCGCCGATTAGAACATAACGAGAACATTCAATGGTAGGCATCGAGGGACTTTATTTTGTCATCGCCAGTACCAACCGCGCGCGCTTCGTGCGGCCGGGTCCGGATAACAACCTGCATACGGTCCGGGTCGTCGACTCGATCACCGTGGCCGGCCCCGACATGCGCAATGGCGGCAACCCCGTCCCGCCCTCGCCGGCGGACGCCGAGCCAAACCGCTTCACGCGGCTGCTGGCGGACCGTATCAACGACGATTTCGCGGTGGACCTGTTCGTCGAACTCGTCCTGGTCGCGGCGGCGGAGGTGCTGAACGACCTGCTGTCCATGCTGGACGGTCCCACCAGCGCCAGCCTGATCGGCAGCCTGGCGAAGGACCTGACCGACGTTCCGGACCTGGAACTATGGCCGCATCTGCGATCCTGGGTGCGACCCGAGGACGGTGTCTGACGATCCGTTGACCGAGATCAAGGCGCGTCCGGTCCAAAGGGTGGAAGGTGCGGGAACAAAAATCAGGGAGTTCCCGATGCCCAAACATCGCAAGCTGTGTTTCGTCGTGGCGGATGGCGGCCATGCGCGCTTTCTACGGCCCGCGCCCGATTTCGCGCTGCACACATTCGAGGCGCTGGATTCCTCGACCGTGCATAAAAAGGATCATGACCTCGTCTCCGACCGGGAAGGCCGGTCGTTCGAAAGCGCCGGGACCGGACGGTCCGCTTACAGCCCGCGGCACGACCCGCATGAGATGGCGAAAGAGCATTTCGCCCATACGGTCGCCAAACGGCTCAACGAGGAGTCCGCCGCCGGCACCTTCAACGAACTCGTGATCGTGGCGCCCACGCATGTGCTGACCGAGCTGACCGAGGCTCTCGACACCACGACCAGCGCGAAGCTGATCGGTAGCCTCGCGAAGGATCTGGTGAAGACGTCCGACCACGATCTGTCTCCGCACCTGAAAGAATGGGTGCGGCCAGTGCATCGCGCCTGATCCTTCTTGGGCGCCTGGTCCCCCTTGGGAGCCTGGGCCCCCTTGGGCGCGATTCCCCCTTGGACGCCTGACCCCCTGGGCGCCCGATCAGCCGAACGCGGCTTCCATGGCGCGGCGATACCGGTACGCCGCGTCCGCCTCATCGATCCGCACGTCACCCCAGGTAACCGGAGCGCCGCGAGGAATGTCGCGGATCAGCGGCACTTTGTTCGCCAAACCGATCGGCAGCCCGCCGTGTCGAAGGCTGTCGGCGGCAGTCATCAGCCTCCCCCAGACGCAGGCGCCGCCCTCGCCATCCAGGACTTCCCCCGCCCTCAGGTCGCGTTTCGCGGTGGACACGACATCGCCGCGAAAGCCCGTCGCGGCCCCGGTTGCCTCGCCCCGCAGCGCGGCCGACAGGATGGACACGTTCAGCTCCAGGCCGATCAAATGGAACGGCCGGTACAGCGCCGTGATCCGGCCCGAGGGATCTGTCACCACGCCATATTCCTGGAAGCACCGCATCGCGTACTCGTTCGGCGCCTCGAACGCCACGAACACGCCCCAGCGCAAATCGTTGGTCACCGTCCGGCCATCGCGGTGCACGCTGGAGATCACCTCCACCTGACCCGCGTGATGCAGCGCCCCGGCGTTCCCCGGCCGCAGCACATCGGCCAGTTCATGTGTCCCGCACGGCGGAAACGCCAGCCCGTCCGGCGGCGGCGTCAACCCTGTCGCGTTCGCCACCGCCGCCATCTCGATGCCCGACTTCGTCCCGTCCAGGAACGAGTTGAACATCTGGGGGTTCATGCCGCCGGCGCGCGCCTGCTCCGGCGTCAGGCCGTAATAACCCCACACCGTATCGGGCGTGGAGGCATGGTATTCCGGCATGTATTTAGTGCCCTTGCCCGCCGCGATCACATTGAACCCGCAAGACCGCGCCCAATCGACCATCTCGCAGATCAACGCCGGCTGATCGCCGTACGCCAGCGAGTAAACCACGCCCGCCTGTTCCGCCTCCCTTGCGAGCAATGGCCCCGCCAGCACGTCGGCTTCGACATTGACCATGACGATGTGTTTGCGGTTCTCGATCGCCGCGCGGGCATGCGCGATCCCGGCGGGCGCGTGGCCGGTCGCCTCGACGATGACCTCCACGTCTGGGCTGGCGATCATCGCCATGACGTCGTCGGTGATGCGGCTGGCCTCGATGCGCTCCCACTCCCAGCCGACCCCGCGGCACGCCGCGCGAGCCCGGTCCGGCGATAAATCCGCGATCGCCGCGACCTCGAGGCCCGGCGTGGTCGGCACCTGCGACAGGAACATGGAGCCGAACTTTCCGGCGCCGATCAGGCCCACGCGAACGGGACGACCGGCGGCGAGGCGTTTCTGTAGGAGGGCGTGGAGGTTCATCGGCGGGGCCTTCTGATATCGTCGGTAGCGCACATCGTATCGCGATGCCTCGGCGCTTCCTATTGGCATCGGCGGGCCTGCCCGGTCGATGTGGCCGGGTGTTCCCGCGGCCCAGGCCAAGGCGTTCATCGCGCCATGGCGGCCCTCGGTCATTTGTCGCCGACGCCCCTCCGTGCGCGAAACCATCCTGTAAGAACTGTATCAATAGTATCCCGCCAGTATCGCGCGGGTATCGCCTTGGTATCGCCCTGGTATCGCGCGACGATATCCAACGGAAGCCGGACCGCGCGCATCGTCGCGCGGCCACGGGAAAATGGGGGGGCACATGCGGATCGACAACATCGCCGTTATATTCATCGCGCTGATGCTTTGCTTCGGTTGGTGGGTCTTCAAGGACCCGGCCGTGGCGAGCCACAAGATCGACCATCTTGTCGCTGCCTCCAGAACCTGGAGGTCGTAGGCCGGTCGAACGATCGTCCCTCGATTCGTTATCGCCGCCCGGGTTGCGGCAGGCGGTCGATCGGCCCGGCACACCGTGCCGTCCTTCCTTGCGCGCGTGCGCCAATGCCGCGGGCGCATGTGCCTCTTTTCGTCCTTCGCGAACCATGATCTGTTACACGCGGAGGGGGGCGCGAAGCCTTCCGTGATGCCTGGAGGAGACAACGGAATGTTCAGTCATGTCATGGTCGGAAGCAACGACATCGATCGTTCGAAGAAATTCTATGATGCCGTGTTCGTTGCCATGGGCGGTAAGCCCGGATCGGTCGATGCCAAGGGGCGGCTGGTTTACCTGCACAACGGTGGGATTTTTCTGGTGTCCAAACCCATCGACGGCAAGCCCGCCACGCACGCCAATGGCGGCACGCTCGGCTTCTCGATGACCGCCGCGCAAGCCAACGCCTGGCACAAAGCCGGCGTCGCGAATGGCGGCACGGCGATCGAGGATCCGCCTGGCCCCCGGGGTCAAATGTATCTCGCGTATCTGCGCGATCCCGACGGCAACAANNCCGCCTGAGCGGTCGCCGCTGAACTTCGAAACGGTCCGGCCGCCGTGTCAGGCGGCCGGACGATCCCACTCTTCCCTCCGCCCCGATTTCGTGGCCCGATCCCACCGGACTTCCAGGAGATCCGTCCGTGCCCGAAACCGAATGGCGCAAACTCCGCGCCGACCAACTGCGCGACCTGGCCAAACAGGACGCCATCGTCATCCTCCCCGTCGCC
>PLSZ01000287.1 GCA_003164305.1 Acetobacteraceae bacterium | reverse complement strand
CGACGTAATCGCAGTTTTTTTCCACCTCGGCGCGCATGCGCTGCAGCATGGCCAGCATTTGGGCCGGCAGCGGCGCTCCAGGCTGAGGCTGCGCGGGCGGCGCCGGGGGCAGAACCTGCTGCACGGGAACCGGCGGTTTGGGCTCGGGCGCGTCACGCGTGGACACCGCGGGAGTCATCAACGCGCGGCGAACTTTCTTGGCGCCGCAGGCCGGACATTCGATCAGGCCACGTTTGGCTTGTTTCTCAAACCCGGCGCTGTCGTTAAACCAGCCGTCGAATTCGTGATCCTGGTCGCATAACAGCTGGTAATGAATCATCCTTGGTTCCGGCCTGATCCGATGGCGAACTGCCACCGGACGATTCGTGAATTTGGGTGACGTTGGCACTCATGACAAGAGAGTGCCAGTGCTCCCTTACGCCGCCCGCAACAGCGGGTCCAGTTTTCCGGCGCGATCCAGCGCCAGAAGGTCGTCGCAACCGCCGATATGCCGGTCGTCGATGAAGATCTGCGGCATTGTCGTGCGCCCGCCGGAGCGGCGTTTCGCCTCTTCACGCTCGGCCGATCCGTGGGGTGCGTCGATCTCCCGGAATTCCACGTTTTTCGTGGACAGGACATGCACCGCCCGCTCACAGAACGGGCACCAGGGTTGGGTATAGATTTCGATCTTCGGCATATGCGTCACCTCTTTGTGGGAATGTCGGATCAATCGGGCGAGCAGGCAAGAGCGAGGCCTTCACGACTCGCCTGGGGCTGATTCGCGGCGGAACCGGCGCTTCTCCGGGGCAACCGCCAGGAGCGCCGGATTTTGGCGGCGCACCCGGAGATCGTGCGCCACTGGCGACGTGACGGTGGGCGGCTGGCACTTTCGCAGGGAGGCTGGGAGGGTACCAGACCTCGCGATATCACCCCCGTCGCGGGAACTGGTGCCGTGATCGCGGGGCACTTTCGGCCGCTTCGGGGAGGGGAGGTAGCGCCTCCCGGCAAAGCGAAGGATCCCCGTGTCACCTCCCATGCTCCCCACCTCCCAATCTCCCCATAAAAATCGGCGCCGATGCCAAACGCCCACCCGATGGCGCTGTGTCCCGTCCGCCTCGGGGAACCACAGGCCACGAACCCCCGGGGCTTTCGGCAGCGCGGGCGGCTCGATCGTTCCCCGTTTGCCCCCGGTTTGCGGCGCGGCGCCTCCGCGGTTAGGTTTGGCCGATTGCCCTCGACCAACCCCCACCGCTCCCCAAGACCCGATCCAGCGAGAGACCCACGCATGAGCCTGATCCAAATCACCGCTGGACCGTTTCAGTTCACCGCTCGTTTCGAGGATGCCGCGGCGCCGAAAACCTGCGCGCGCTTCCAGCGGTTGCTGCCCTATCACGAACGCATCATCCACGTCCGCTGGAGCGGCGAAGCCTGCTGGATCCCGCTCGGCGATCTCGATCTCGGCCTCGGCTTTGAAAACCACACCAGCTACCCGGCGCCGGGGCAAATCCTGCTTTACCCTGGTGGGATCAGCGAAACCGAAATCTTGCTGGCGTACGGCGGTGTGCAATTCGCCAGCAAAATGGGGCAGCTCGCCGGCAACCATTTTCTGACCGTGGTCGAAGGCAACGAAAATCTCGCCAGCCTCGGGAAACTGGTGCTTTGGTCCGGCGCGCAGGCTATCGTGTTTTCCGCCCCCGCCTGATGGATGCCAACCCCGCCGCGTCCCAACAATGAAAGCAGCTTGAATGGCAAGACTTGAGGACATCCCCGAGCCGACCCGCACCGCCGTGGCGAGCATTCCGTGCCCGAGCTTCGACACCACGCCATTCGTCTCCGGTCCGCCTTTGTCTCAGCGGCGCGTCGCGATCGTCAGCAGCGCCGCTTTGATCCATCGCGGCGATAAGCCATTTCCGTTCGGCTCCGGCGAATACCGCGCGGTGCCCGGCGATTGGAGCAACGACGAAATCCTCATCAGCCATGTATCGATCAACTTCGATCGCGCCGGCTTTCAGCGGGACGTCAACGTTGTCTACCCGATCGACCGGCTGCGCGAATTCGCGGCCGAGGGCGTGATCGGTGGCGTGACCAGCACGCATTACACGATCATGGGCTCCACCGATCCCGCCGCGATGGTGGAATCGGCGGACGGGATCGCGGCCGGATTGCTGGCCGAGGGCTGCAACGCCGTCGTTCTGGCCCCGGTCTGACCGCTGTGCACCCGCGCCGTGAGCGCGATGGCACATATGTTGGAAGAACGCGGCCTGCCGACGACGGTTCTCGCCCTGGTCCTGCCGCAGGTTGAAAAGACAAAACCGCCGCGCGCGCTGATGCTGCCTTTCATGTTGGGCCGGCCGTTGGGCGAACCCAACGATGCGCCGTTCCAGCGCCGCGTCCTGCTTCAGGCGCTGCGTCTGCTGGAACGCACCGATCGACCCGTGCTTCTGGAGCATTTCCCGGACGACAATCCAAGCTGGTTCGACCGGCCCGACTGGACGCCCGCCGTCTCCTTGTCTCCGCCCGCGCCATTGCACGAGGCGGCGGCCTGGCGATCCGCCTTCCAGGCTGAACTTGCGCTGGTGCTGCCGGTGTGGGAGCGGTTCAAGGCGCGGTTCGGGCGCACATCGGTGGGCCTCGCCGGCCAACCGCCCGAGGACTGGCCGGCGTTCGCCACATCATTCCTGGACGGGGCGCTGCCGACCGTGCCTTCGCACGACACACCGGCTTTGGCGTTGCGATTTCTGGCCGACGACCTGAAAGCGCTGTATGGGGAGGCGGTGCAGGCTGACGGTCCTCCGCCATCCGCGCGGCAGATCGACTGGTGGTTCTGGCGAAAGACCGTCGCCGGCCAAATGCTGATCGCTCTCCGTGAGGCCGCCTTGAAAAGCGAGAACAACGCCCTGAAAACGGTGGGCGGCCGCTTTTTCGTCCCGGTACCGTTCTTGCCGAACTGAGCCCAGCCGCCCGATTGGCGACAACGTCGATGTCAGTGTCCGTCGGCCATGGCGTCGATGACGTTGTCTTGCCTCAACGGCCCCGCTCCGACCGCGATCCCGTCATGGCCGGGCACCGACCCGGCTATCTCGTTCGGTGGCGCGATGAATGGTCCTCGCCATGACGGCGCTGCCGGGAACGACTGACCGGCGCCTGCCGCCCGGTGTGCCCGCTCGCGCCGTCAGCCTTGCACAGCGACCGTGTGATATCCTCGACCGTAATAAATCAGCCCCTCTTTCGCCGTGCCGACCCGCACCGCCTCGACCGAGCAAAAGAACACATCGTGTGTCCCCGCCTCGACGATTTGCGTGATCCGGCAATCGAACACGACCAGCGCCTTGTCCAGCACCGGCGCTCCGGTCTCCAGCGTATGCCAGTCATGGCCGGTGAACCGCTCTTCATCCGTATGCTTTGTCATGCCGGCGAAGATCGGCGACAACCCTTCCTGAGCGGGAGTCAGCGTGTTCACGCACAGCACCTGATTTTTCATGAACGCCGGATAGGAATCGTTCGCGCGATTGGCGCACACCAGCAACGTCGGGGGCGTGTCCGTGACGCTGGTCACCGCCGACGCGGTGAAGCCCGCGCGTCCGCCCGGCCCATCGGTGGTGATGACATTGACCGCCGCGCCCAACCGGGCCATCGCGTCGCGATAGGGCTGTTTTTCGACCGGCATGACAGGCTCCCTCTGCAAGGTGTCGCGTCAGGTCGGCGCAGTCGATCCGCCGCGACACGCGGATGATCGCGGCCCGCGCCCGTCTTGGCAACCGCCTTATCGGGCCACGCCGGAAGAGACGCGAGTTTCGTGCCGGGTCCAGACCGACAACGACCGCCACCCGCGCCAATCGCGCGAATGTGTCAGGCATCATGATCGGCGAGAGCTGTCTCCTCCATATAATGGTTCCGCGCCTCATCGATCCTGCCGGGCAACGGAAGCCGTATCGTGACCGTGGTCCCTCGGCCCTGGGCCGCCTCTATCGCGATCGATCCGCCTTGCAGCGCGATCAGCGACGAGGCCTCTCGCGTGCCCGCTTCCCGGGATCTCTGGTCGGCATCGGCGGCATCGTCGGTCACGCGGATGTGTATCTGGGGTCCGAGCGCCGCCGCGGTGATCAATACCTGACCGCCCACCGCCGTTCGAATGGCCTGCTCAATCACCGCCCGTAAAGCTGTTCGCAACGCGATCGGATCCACCCGCGCGGTGGTGCCTGGGGCGACCGCGAGCCGGATCCGAACGGAATGCGCGCAGGCCAGGTCAGCCGCCGAGTCCGCCGCCGCGCGCACCTCCTGTTCCACATCCAATGTCTCAGCGCGGGAGCGGCACAGTCGAAGCTCGGACCCGACGATTTCGCGCGGGTAAACGACATGGTCGCCCGCCCGATCCTGCAACGCCATCCACACGGCCACAGCGAAAGGTGCCGAAATCGCGAAGATAAGTCCGAGTTGAAGGATGCTCATGACATGGCTCCCGGGCCGTCGGGGCCCCACCATCGGCGGAATTCGTAAAGACTCCGTTAACAGCGTTTCGGGTTGCCGCCTGGCTGCCTCCCACGCGCGCCGTTTCCGCCGGCGGGGAAATCGTCTAACCGTCCGCCCATGAGCCTCACCGCCAATGTCATCGAAGTTCAGGGCCTGACCAAGCGCTACGACACGGTGCTGGCGGTCGATGGGATCGACTTCGCCGCGCCCGCGGGAGCGACCGTCGGCCTTCTGGGCGGCAACGGCGCCGGCAAGACCACCACGATCGCCATGCTACTGGGCTTATTGCTGCCGACTTCGGGCTCCATTCGCGTGCTCGGCCACGACATGCTGCGTGACCGGTTCGCGGCCCTGGCGCGGATGAACTTCTCCTCGCCCTATGTTTCTCTGCCGCACCGCCTGACCGTCCGAGAAAACCTGCGCGTCTACGGACATTTGTACAACGTCCGCCACATCAACCAGCGCATCGCCGAATTGTCCGCCGAACTCGATCTCGGCGCGTTGCTTGACCGTCCCGCGGGACAGTTGTCGGCCGGCCAGAAGACCCGCGTCGCGTTGGCCAAATCCCTGATCAACCGACCGGAACTGCTGCTGCTCGATGAGCCCACCGCCAGCCTCGACCCCGACACCGGCGATCTGGTTCGCACATGGCTGGAGCGCTACCGCGCCGAAACCGGCTGCACGATCCTGCTCGCCAGCCACAACATGGCCGAGGTTGAGCGTCTGTGCTCCCACGTTCTGATGCTCAAGCAAGGCCGCGTGGTGGATCGCGGCAGCCCCCAGGACCTGCTCGACCGCTATGGCCGCGACGACCTGGAGGAAGTGTTCCTGGACATCGCCCGCGACCGCCGCTCAGCCAACGCGGCTCACACGAGAGTACCCGCGTGACCGGGTCAGCACGCCGCGTCTGGGGGCTGATGTATCGCCACCTCGCGCTCTACCGCCGGTCCTGGCCACGCCTGCTGGAACTCGCTTACTGGCCCGTACTGGGCATGTGCATCTGGGGGTTCACGGCATCGTTCCTCGCCGGGCGCCTCGGTGCAGGAGCCGCCGTCGCGGTCTCCGCTTTGTTGGGCGGCGTCCTGCTGTGGGAGGTCTGCCTGCGCAGCCAGATGGGCATGGCGATCTCCTTTCTGGAGGAATTGTGGTCGCGCAATCTGGGCCACGTCTTCGTTAGCCCACTACGCCCATGGGAACTGGTCGCCGCCCTCATCGGCATGTCCATCATCCGCATGCTGGGCGGTGTCGCGCCCGCGGTTTTGCTGGCCTGGCTGCTCTACGCCTTTAACCTGTTCGCGATGGGACCGGTCCTGGTGCTGTTCTTCATGAACCTCATGATCATGGGCTGGTGGGTGGCATTGGGCGTGGTCAGCCTGATCCTGCGGCACGGCGCCGGCGCCGAACCTTTGGCGTGGTCGGTGCTGTTCGGTCTCACGCCGTTCTCCGCCGTGTTCTATCCGATCGCCGTGCTGCCCGCGTCGGTGCGGCCGATCGCGCTGATGCTGCCCTCGGCGCACGTGTTCGAAGGCATGCGTGGCGTGCTGTTGGACGGCGTCATTCCGTGGGCCCATCTCCTCTGGGCATTCGGTCTGAACGCGGTTTGGCTGGGCCTCGCGACGATGCTGTTCGCGTGGCAATTCCACCAGGCGCGGGTGCGCGGCGCGTTGTTGAGTATCGGTGAATGACCGAAACGCGCTTTTGGCTGATCCGCCACGCTCTGGTCGATGAAAACTCCCGCGCCATTCTCTATGGCGTGATGGACGTGCCCCTGTGCGAGACCACGCTGGAGTCGCAAGCGCCGATGTACGCCGCTTTGGCGCGGCGCCTGCCGCGGCCGGCGGTCTGGAAAGTCACCCCGCTGTCGCGCACCCGCCGCACCGCCGAGACGATCTTCAAAGCCGGTTATCCGGCCGAAAAACTCGGCGTCGAGCCACAATTGATGGAGCAATCCCTCGGTGAATGGCAAGGCCTGCCGCACGCCGAACTGCCCGCGAAACTCGCCTATCCGGCGCATCCGTTCTGGCCGCTGGCCGGCGATGAAGAACCGCCCGGCGGTGAGAGCATGGTCGACGTGATCGTCCGCGCCGGCGCGGCGCTGGAGCGGCTGGCTCGCGATCACCGCGGCGAGGATGTCGTGATCGTCAGCCATGGTGGCACCATCCGCGCCGCTGTCGCGCACGCGTTGGACATTCGGCCGGACAACGCGTTGCATTTGTCCATTCACAACCTGTCGCTGACCTGCCTGGAACGGCATCCCGAAGGATGGCGCGTGGCCCGTGTCAACGAGCTGCCGGGATATTGAGGCGGCCAAAGCATTCTGCCGTTAGCGCGCGCGTCACTTCGTCGAGTACGCCGCGCCAGTCGCCAAAACCACGTTGCCGGAACAATCGCGCTGTGGGGTACCACGGGCTGTCGTATCGATCCAACAGCCAACGCCAATCGGGACTGTACGGCAACAAAATCCACGCCGGTTTCCCCAACGCCGCCGCCAGATGCGCGACACTCGTATCGACCGAGATCACCAGGTCCATCAATTCCACCAGCGCCGCGGTTTCAGTAAAGTCCGTGAGTTCATCGCCAAAGAGCGCGAGTTGTTCCGGCAGGCGATCATCAGGGCGAGGCTCTTTCTGCAGACATATCCACTCGGCGTCAGCGGCGAACAGCGATGAAAAGCGCGCCAGATCGATGGACCGATTGTGATCGTGCCGGTGGCCCGCGCTGCCACTCCACGCCACCCCAATCCTGGGTTTTTTCCGCGGTCCCAGACGCTCCGACCATCGTGCCAGCGTCTCCGGCTCAGCCCGGAGGTAACGCGCCGCCGCCGGGATCGTCCCGGCTGTCGTGCGGAACGCCAGCGGCAGGCTCAACATCGGACAGTGGAAGTCGAATTCCGGTGGTTCTTCACCCGGAACGATAATCTGGATCGAGGCGCCGATTTGGGTCAGCAATCCGCGCAAGCTCGGCTGCACTTCCATGATCACCCTGGCGCCGCGAGCTTCCGCCAATGCCGCGTAACGGCAGAACTGAATCGTATCGCCGAGCCCTTGCTCCCAATAAATGAACAAATTTTTGCCCAGGATATCCTGCTCACCCGACCAGAGCGGCCGCGGATAGGATCGATTGGACGGATGCCGGTCGAGCTTCTTGCGCCATTCGAACAGTGGCCAGCCTTGTTCCAGCCGTCCCATTCGCAGCAAGCACAGCCCAGAGTTCCATCCAGCGTCGGCATAACCGGGCTTCAGCGCCATCGCCGTCTGAAAACTGGCGAAGGCTGCTTCCGGGCGGCGCAGTTCCCACAAAGCGTTGCCGCGCGCGGCGTAGGTTTCCGCGCTATCCGGCTTGCACGCGATCGCGCGATCGTGACTCTCGATCGCCTCCGCCGGACGCCGCGGATCCAGCAGAGCGTTTCCTCGATTATGATGCGCGATCGCATCGTCGGGTCGCACCGCGATCGCGGCATCGTAACTGGCGATGGCGTCCGCGTGGCGAGCAACCCGCAGCAACGCGTTGCCCCGGTTGATATAAGGGTTCGGATCCCTGGGGTTGAGTGCGATAGCCTTATCGTAACTGACGATCGCATCCTCGGGCCGCCTCTGGGCTAAGAACGTATTACCGTGCCGGAACCAGCTCCGCGCGGCATCGTCACGACCCTTTAGCCAGGAACGCAAAGCGCCTGCCACACGCTCGATCACGTCGGTCCAATCGCCCGCCTGCCGCTGCCGGAACAATCTGGCGGACGGATACCATGGGCTGTCGTCTCTGTCTCGCAACCATCGCCAATCCGCGCTGTATGGCAGCAAGATCCAGACGGGCTTGCCCATGGCGCCCGCCAGGTGCGCCACGCTGGTATCGACCGTGATCACCAGGTCCAGCACATCGATCAGCGCCGCCGTATCGCTGAAATCGTGCAATTCGCCGCCAAAAAATCTCGGTTCATTGGTTTGGCGGAGCGCCTCCGCGTCGGGCTCGCTGAGTTCCTGTTGCAAACAAATCCAATCGACGTTCGCAATGAACAACGGCTGGCAGGTCGCCAGATCGACCGACCGTTTATGGTCGCCTTTGTAAGCCGCGCCGCCAGCCCACACCACGCCGACGCGCGGTTTCGTCACCGACCCGAGCCGATCCAACCAAAGCGCGCGCCTGTCTTTCCCGGCCTGGATGTATCGCTGTTCCGACGGAATCGTATCGACCGTCGTCCCGAACGCCAAAGGCAGGCTCATCAACGCACAGTGGAAATCAAACTGGGGTGGTTCCTGTCCCGGCGCTATGACCTCGATCCCCGGGAACGAGTCACGGAGCAATCCAAATAATGATGTCTGCACCTCCATGGTCACCCGCGCGCCGCGTGCCGCCACGAGCCTGGCATAGCGGCAGAACTGTATCGTATCCCCCAGTCCTTGTTCCAGTACAAGAGCAGTGTCTTGCCGGAGATGTCCTGCTCGCCGAGCCATGACGGACGCGGCGACACGCGCGATCCCATCGGCTCGGCAAGCTGTTTTCGCCACTCGAACAGGCGCCAGCCTTGTGCGAAATGCCCGAGTTGCAGCATGCAAAGACTGGCATTCCAGTAAGCGTCCGTATAACCAGGTCGCAACGAAATCGCGCGTTGATAGCTCAAGAGCGCTTCCTCCGGCCGCCCCAGTTCCCACAGCGCGTTGCCGCGCCCGCTATTCGCCTCCGCGAGGCCGGGTCGCAGCGCGATAGCATTATCCTGACTCGCCAGCGCCTCATCGAACCGGTTTAAGTACGGCAGAATATTGCCGCGGTTATGATACGCCTCCACGAGATCCGGCCGCAAAGCGATCGCCTTGTCGTAACTTTCGATCGCGTCATCGGGCCGCTTCAATCGCCATAGCGCGCTACCCCGTCCGTTATACGCTTCCGCGAGATCGGGACGCAGCAAGAGTGCCTGGTCGAAGCTGCCGATCGCTGCTTCGTCTCGCCCCAGGTCCACCAAAGCGTTGCCCCGATTGTGCCAGGCTTGCGCGTTGTCCGGGTCCAACGAGATCGCCGTGTCATAACTCCCGAGCGCATCCAGCGGACGCCCGAGGTCACGCAGCCCATTGCCGAGGGAAACGTGAACGGCGGCGACGGAGCCGTTTAACTCGATGGCCTTCCGGATCGATGCGATGCCGAACTCGACACGGCCGGACTGCAACGCCGCCACGCCCAGAAGATGCAGCGCGTCGAAGTTATCCGGCGATCGGGTCAGCACGTCCTGATAAATCCGCGCCGCCTCGTCCGGCCGTCCCAGACGATGCAGCGCCAAACCCTGAGACAGGCTCGCTTCCAGTTCCGACACGTCAGGCTTCCGTGGAGGCCCAGACTATCAGCGGAAGTGAGACGATGCCATGGCGGTCTTCGCGTGCCGTGACGCGGGAAACAGACTTAACCGCTCCGCGCGGTCTGCTGCTGCATCGCGTTGATCAGCGCGTCCACGTTGTTGTTGTTGCGTGTCAGATAGGACGCGTAGTCCTGGCGCTGGGTCAGCCGCAGCGACGTCCCTTCGGCGATCACGTCGATAATGCGAGGCGCCGCGGTTGGCTGTTCGATCACCCAATCGACATTGGTGGGCGGATTGTTGGGCCGATCCACGATCGTCGTCACGATCGCCTCATCGTCCTGCGGCCGCCCGCGCTGCACGGTGAGCTTCACGCCTTTATACTCCCCGAGTTTCGAGGAAATGTTGGTCACCAGAACCTCGTGGAACGCGGCCAGATAGCGCTTCTGCTGATCCGGCGTCGCCAGGCGCCAGAATCGGCCCAGACAGAACCGGGCGATCCCGTCCACGTCCACCGAGGCCTCAAGGATTTGCGTCAGTGCCCGCCGCTTGTCGGCGGCCGATTGGGCGCCGTTCACGATCCCGACGAGTTTGTCGCCCATCTGCTGTACGAACGCGCTCGCCTTTTCCACCGCCTGCGCGAACGCGCGGTGAAGAGGCAAGCCAGTGCCAGCCACGACCAGGCTGGCGATAAGACAGTGGCGTCGATCCAACATGGGCTTCATGAGTCTCCGATTATCTTGTCCTGTGGCCTCGATCGCTCATTTTCCCCCGCCGCTCGCCGCCTGAGCGCTGACCGCCTGAGGCCACCAGATGGGGATTGTCGCGCGATTGTCAGCCCGCAGCGTCTCGAGTTTACCAGCCCGGTTTTGCCGATACAGGCTGCGGAAGGTCGCGTAAGGATCGAGGGCAGTCTTTTTGACGTTATCGATCGCGTCCAAAAACTCCGCTCTCGCGTCCAGCGCCCCGAGCACGGTCTTGGTCCAGGATGTGATCGTGAACACCCGTTGGCCGCGGGCGATCCAGGTGAACGGGTTGATGACCATATCCGCGGCGAAGCCGGTCACATCGCGTGGGCTCGATGGGCCCAGGACGGGCAGAAACAGGAAAGGACCCTCAGGTACGTTCCAATTGGCCAGGGTCAGGGCGAAATCCGTGTCGTGATTCGGGTAGCCAACCGATTTCGCCACGTCGAAGATGCCGCCGACTCCCGCCGTCGAGTTGATCAGAAACCGCATCGCGGTGTCACCCGCCCGCCTCGGCTTGCCTTCCAATGTATCATTGGTCAATCGGACCGGACCGCCCAGATTGTCCAGCACATTGTGGATCCCGGTGCGCACACGCTCCGGCAGCACAAAGCGATAAGCCTGCGCCGCCGGCTTCAAGGCATAGGTGTCGAGCGTGTCGTTGATCTTGTAGAAGACCCGGTTGGTCGGCTCCAACGGGTCATTGGTCTGACGGAAATCCGCCACGGCATCCGGATCGTCCGCGGGCGGGGGCGTGGCACAACCGGCCAACCCGCCGGCGAGCGACACACAAGCGGCCAGGAGAATGAACCTGACCGGTCGGCAACGGCGGACCACGGCGCGCATCAAGGCCTCGAACTCACATTGTTTATGATAAGACATCTGGCACGCAACGGTTCCCCATGCAAAGCAATGCCCATGCGAAGTGTGACTGGGGCGATGGCCGTAACTAACGAGGACACTTGCATGGAACCGCCGGAATGGGGAATGGGGTAGCCGATGGACGATGACACGCAACATACCATCCGCCGCTGGCTGACCGGCCCTCGCTTCACCGGCCTGCCGATGCGCGACGCCGCGCACCCGGCGCCCCTGCTGTCGTTCGAGTTCTCGCCGCCGCGCACCGAGGCGTCGGAGCAGCAGCTATGGACCTGCATTCAGCGGCTGCAGCCGTTGGCGCCGCGCTTCGTCTCGGTCACCTATGGCGCGGGCGGCTCGACGCGGGAACGGACGCACGGCACGGTCGCCCGCCTCGCGCGGGAGACGACGCTGGTGCCCGCCGCGCATCTGACCTGCGTTGGCGCGACGAAGGAGGAAGTGAATGAGGTCGCCCGCCAGTACTGGGAAGCCGGCGTGCGGCATATCGTTGCCCTGCGCGGCGATCCGCCTCCTGGGACCGAATACGCGCCGCATCCGGGCGGCTATGCCTATGCCGCCGATCTGGTGGCAGGCCTGCACGCCATCGCACCGTTCGAGATCTCGGTCGGCGCCTATCCGGAAACCCATCCCGCCGCCGCGACGCCCGAGGCGGATCTCGATTCGCTGAAGCGCAAGCTCGACGCGGGCGCGACACGGGCGATCACGCAGTATTTCTTCGATACGGATGTGTATCTGCGATTCCTGGACCGCTGCCTCGCCGCGGGGATCACCGCGCCTGTCGTGCCGGGCATCATGCCGGTGTCGAATTTTTCCCAGATCGCCCGCTTCTCAGCCATGTGCGGCGCCAGCGTTCCCGCCTGGCTGGGCCGCCTGTTCGAGGGCACCGAAAACGAACCGGAACTACGGCGGATGATCGGGATGGTGGTCGCGGCCGAGCAGGTGCGGCTGCTGCAGGCGAATGGGGNNTGCGATCGCGCATTTGTTGGGGTGCCGGGCGAATGGCACGGGGGATGCCTGATGTCGCAGCCCGGTGGGTGACGAGGCGGTTAAATCGTAACCCGTTGCCGCTCCCGGCCTGACCCTAAACGCCCTCCCGAAGTGGAAGTCTGTCCAGTTCATGGAGCAACGGCCCTAAATGTTTCTCGTAATGGCGCCACCGCCCCGTGGAACTGGCATACAGCGGCTGGCGAACCTGCCAGTGACTGGCGGTAATCACGGCGCGCTCAGTTTCGTGGAACGAGAGGCAGGCGGGATCCCATTCAAGGCCAAGAAAATCGATCAGACGCCGGCTCTCGCTCTCCAGGTTCGCCACGAGCGTTTCGTATTCGATTTCCAGAATGGGG
>PLSZ01000553.1:231-4696 GCA_003164305.1 Acetobacteraceae bacterium | reverse complement strand
GCGGTGGCGGGTTTCACGCCCGCCTCGATCCTGGAGGCGCTTTACTCGGTGCTGCGCCAGATCGTCGAGGCGCGACCGTTTCTCGATAACTGCTACAAAATGTTCGTCCGGGACACCGGCAACCTCGCGGCGCGCGCCTGCCTCGCGGAGCAGTTCGACGATAGTGACGGCGCGTGGCGCGGCATCGGCACCATCCCCGGTTCGGGGTTTGCCCTCAAGCCGCGATGGGCCCGCCATGATGCCCGCCTGCTGTTCCCGGATTGCCTGGAGGGCGTGAAGCGCCGCGTGGGCGACATGCCCCCCGGGTGCGACTGCGCGCGCGTGGTGATGGGCCGCCTGTCGCCGTTGGATTGCCGGCTCTACGGTCGCGCGTGCACGCCGCGCACGCCCGTGGGGCCGTGCATGGTCTCCGACGAGGGCGCGTGCCACATCTGGTGGGCCAACGGCCGCCGGGCGGAGCCTTCCCATGTCGCGAGCCACTAGCACCAACGCATACCGGTGGCTGATCGGCGGTCGCGTCCAGGGTGTCGGCTTTCGCCCCTTCGTCTGTTTGCTGGCGAACGAGCTTGGTGTGAGCGGATCGGTGCGCAATCACGGCGGCCACGTCGAGGTCGTGGTTCAGCACCGTGCGGTTCTCTCCCGTCATGCTCCGGGCCGGCCGCGTCCGCGCAACGACAGGGACGCCGCCGGTCTGTTCCTGCGCCGTCTGCTGAGCGAGCATCCCTCGATCGCCCGCCCCGAACTCGTCTCCACCGAAACGTGTGAGCAAGTGGTGGAACCGGGGTTCCGCATTCTCCCAAGCACGGGTGGCTCCGGAGCCGTTTTGGTACCGGATCAATCCGTCTGCGACGCCTGTCTCGCCGAGATGGCGGACCCGCACGCGCGCCGCTATCGCTATCCGTTCATCACCTGCACGCAGTGCGGGCCCCGCTTCACCATCGCGAACGACATGCCATTCGATCGCGCATCGACCGTGATGGCGGAATTTCCGCTCTGCCCGCTATGCCGGGCGGAATATGAGCAACCCGCCGACCGGCGATTTCATGCTCAGGTGATGGCCTGCCCGGATTGTGGGCCGACGTTAAGATTCCAGAACGGCGTGGATAGAATCCGCGGTAATGAGGCCGCGCTGGCCCGGACGATCGCGGCACTGCGCGACGGAGCGATCGTCGCGGTCAAAGGGATCGGCGGCTACCACCTGCTTTGCGATGCCCGCGACGACGCGGCGGTCCTGCGCCTGCGCGCGCGTAAACGGCGGCCGGCGAAACCGCTGGCGGTGTTGTTTCCCTGGACAGGCACTGACGGGCTGGACAACGTGCGCGCCTGTTGCGCGCCCAACGCCGAGGAAATTCTTGCCTTGCGCCGGCCGAACCGGCCGATTGTTCTGGTCCCATCGCGCGAAGCCGGTGGATTGTCGCCTTCGCTCGCACCGGGGCTGCGCGAACTGGGAGCGATGCTTCCCTACAGTCCGCTCCACCACCTGATCGCCGCCGGGTTTGGCGGTCCGCTGGTGGCGACCTCGGGGAATGTCGCCGGTGAGCCAGTATTGACCGAACCGGCCGACGCGGGACGGCTTCTGGCGACGGTCGCTGACGCGTTCCTGCATCACGACCGGCCGATCCTCCGGCCCGCCGACGACGGCGTCGTGCGGGTCATCGCGGGCCGGCCTCGCCCGCTTCGCCTGGGACGCGGCAGCGCGCCTCTGGAGTTGACCTTGTCGCGTCCGGTCGAGCGCCCGCTGCTCGCTTTGGGTGGCCAGATGAAGGTGACGCTGGCCCTGGCTTTCGGCGCGCGCGTGGTGATCTCACCGCATCTTGGCGAGATCGACAGCCCACGCGGTCTCGATCTGCTGGAGGCCACCGCCGAGACGCTCCAGCGTCTCCATGGCGTCCGGGCGCAAACGCTGATCTGCGATTTGCACAGCGGGTACACCAGCACACGATGGGCCGAGGCTCTGGGCGGCGATACGCCGGTGTTGCGCGTGCCGCATCATCGCGCCCACGCCGCCGCGGTCGCGGGAGAATTCCCGGAAGAACCGCGCTGGCTCTGTTTCACCTGGGACGGCGTCGGGCTCGGCGAGGACGGCACGCTTTGGGGCGGCGAGGCCTTGCTCGGTCACCCCGGCGTCTGGTCTCGGGTCGCGACATTCCGCCCATTCGCTCCACCCGGTGGCGACAAGGCCGCGCGCGAACCCTGGCGGTCCGCCGCCGCGCTCGCCTGGGAACTCGGTTTGATGCCAACGGTCCAAAGGGATGACGTACAGGCCCCCCATGCGTCATGCCAGGGCTTGACCCTGGCATCTCGCGATGCAGGCCCCGTGCTCTCTCGCAGGGCACGAGTTCTGTGCAAGCCGATCCT
This sequence comes from Acetobacteraceae bacterium, assembly GCA_003164305.1. Next base: position 2,338 of record PLSZ01000553.1, on the reverse strand, counting down.
CGGGTCAAGCCCGAGGATGACGGTGAAGGGGCCGAGGATGACGACGGGAAGTCCGGGGATGACGACGGGAAGGCCGAAGCTGACGTTGCAGGAGGGTCACGACCGGGAGGCGATGGCAACGCCGATTGGTGTGACCAGGGACCAAAGTTGGCAGCCACCAATCCCCGATGCCGCGCTGGTGCGAGCGGCCTGGACGAAGCGGCTGAACAGCCCAGAGACATCGTCCGTCGGCCGCCTGTTCGATGCCGCCTCCGCTTTCCTGCGCCTGGTCCAGCGCGCGAGCCATGAGGGCGAGGGACCGATGGCGCTCGAAAGCCTCGCCGAGGCGGGAACTGGTTTCAGGGAAGCCGTGCCGTTACCGCTGCCATGTCGTTCCGATGGTGTCTTACAAGTCGACTGGGCGCCTTTGGTCGCGTTGCTGCTTGACGAAACACGCTCTCCTCGCCACCGCGCCGCCGCGTTCCATGCCAGCCTGGCGCGCTGTCTGGTCGACCAGGCGATCGCCGTGCGGCGTAGCCATGGTGCGTTCGCCGTCGGCCTCACCGGCGGCGTGTTCCAGAACCGGCTTCTGGCCGAAATGGCGTTGCAAGGTTTGCGCGAAGCGGGCTTCCGGGCCTACCTCCCGATCCGGGTGCCCTGCAACGACGCCGGCCTGAGCTTCGGCCAGATCGTCGAGGCAGCGGCACGCATCGCGGCCGCGCCATGATGGACGGTGGTGACCGCGTCACTCTGGCGCACGGCAACGGCGGCCGTTTCATGCGCGAGTTGGTGCGGGACGTTTTCGCCCGCCACTTTCAAAGCGCCGACCTCGATATTTCCGCCGATGCCGCCTGTCTGCCGCCGGAGGCAGGCGCGATGGTCGTCACGACAGACGGTTTCATCGTCGATCCGCTGGAATTTCCCGGTGGCGACATCGGTTCACTCGCTGTGCACGGCAGTGTGAACGATCTCGCGGTCAGCGGCGCCACGCCGCGTTGGCTTACCCTGGGCTTCCTGATCGAGGAAGGGTTCGCGATGGACCGCCTCGTTCGCATCGCCATGAGCATTGGACAAGCCGCGCTGGAGTGCGGCGTCGCGATCGTCGCGGGCGATACCAAGGTCGTGCCACGCGGCCAGGGCGGCGGCCTCTACATCACCGCGACCGGCATTGGCACGCGAAGTGGTCCGGCGTTGCCTGGCATGGCGCGCATCGGCCCAGGCGACCGCCTGCTGGTGAGCGGACCGGTCGGCGATCACGGCACGGCCGTGTTGCTGGCGCGGGAGGAATTTGGCCTGCGCGGCGATCTCGGTTCGGACAGCGCCAGCGTCCTGCCATTCACGCGCGCCGCGATGGAAATCCCCGGGCTGCGCTTCATGCGCGATCCGACCCGCGGCGGCATCGCGACGGTCGCCAACGAGATCAGCCAGGAAACCGGCCTGCGTGTCGTGCTCGACGAAGCGATGCTGCCGCTGCGGGACGAGGTGCGCGGCGTGTGCGAAATGCTCGGCTACGATCCGCTGTATCTCGCCTGCGAGGGACGGGTCGTCGCGGTGATTGATCCATCGCACGCCGAGACTTTGTTGGCCGCGTGGCGAGAATTGCCGGGCGGGGAACATGCCGCGATCGTCGGACATGTCGATATTGGCCGGCGTTGCGTGGTGCTGCGCACCGAATTAGGCGGTGAGCGTCTGCTGGCCGAACTGGAAGACGATCCGTTGCCGCGGATTTGTTGATGGCGTCCCTCGCCTGAGTAGTTTCCGACGCTATGCGGCATCGCGCCCGCCGTTACTTTGATCCCGCATCGGAGCAGAGGCGGGCGACATGGGCGATAACGTTACGATCGACGCCCCAACAGTTGATGGCCTCGCGACACGTCGTACACGGGATGTTCTCGTACTGGGCCTCGGGAACACGTTACTGGCCGACGACGGCGTGGGGGTTCACGTCGTGCGCCGTCTGGCACGCGACAGGCACGCGCCCCCTGGCTTGCATGCTGTCGATGGCGGGACACTGGGTTTTCGGCTGTTGGACCATGTCACGCGGTCGGACGCCGTTCTCGTGGTCGATGCCGCGGACTTCGGCGAACCTGGCGGGACGATCCGTCTGCTGGACCGCGATGCGCTCGCC
>PLSZ01000553.1:0-134 GCA_003164305.1 Acetobacteraceae bacterium | reverse complement strand
ATGACCGATTTCAGCTTTCTCGCCGACGATGCCCTGGTGGACGCGCTGATCATGGAAATCGCCGGCCTGTTGCGTCGCCTCATCGAACACGGCGAGACGGGGGCGATCGACGTTCTCGGCCTTCCGCTGTCGCC
>PLSZ01000009.1 GCA_003164305.1 Acetobacteraceae bacterium | reverse complement strand
GCCGCGCGACGCACCTGGCCCGCGGTGGCGATGCTATTGCAGTCCCAGCAGCCGGGATTCGAGGGGCTGATCGCTCCTGGGCATGTGGCGACCGTCATGGGCGCGGACGAATGGCGCTTCGTGGTCGATCGGCACGGCATGCCCGCTGCGGTGGCGGGTTTCACGCCCGCCTCGATCCTGGAGGCGCTGTACTCGGTGCTGCGTCAGATCATCGAGGCGCGGCCGTTTCTCGATAACTGCTACAAAATGTTCGTCCGGGATACCGGCAACCTCGCGGCGCAAGCCTGCCTCGCGGAGCAGTTCGACGATAGCGACGGCGCGTGGCGCGGCATCGGCACCATCCCCGGATCGGGGTTTGCCCTCAGGTCGCGATGGGCGCGCCATGATGCCCGCCTGCTGTTCCCGGATTGTCTGGAAGGCGTGAAGCGTCGCGTCGGAGACATGCCGCCAGGATGCGACTGCGCGCGCGTGGTGATGGGCCGCCTGTCGCCGTTGGATTGCCGGCTTTACGGTCGCGTTTGCACGCCGCGCATGCCCGTGGGGCCATGCATGGTCTCCGACGAGGGCGCGTGCCACATCTGGTGGGCCAACGGCCGGCGGGCGGAGCCTCCCCATGCCGCGAGCCGCTAGCACGGATGCACGCCGCTGGCTGATCGGCGGTCGCGTCCAGGGTGTCGGCTTTCGCCCTTTCGTCTGCTTGCTGGCGAATGAGCTTGGCGTGAACGGATCGGTCCGCAACGAGGGCGGCCACGTCGAAATCGTGGCTCAGCACCGTTCCTGGCTCCGCCATCAGGGCACAGTTGGGCATGGCCGAGTCGGGAATGGCCCCGTCGGGAATGACCCGGTCGGGAGGCATCCGCAGCAGGGTCGCGGTGTCGGGGACAGTAATGCGTGTCCGCTCCCGCTACCCCTTTCTGTTCCTTCCGCGGATGAGTGGGGTCAAGACGAAGACGCCGCCGGCATCACCGGCCTGTTCCTACGCCGGCTGCTGTCCGAGCATCCCCCGATCGCCCGCCCGGAACTCATTTCCGCCGAAGCGTGCGAGCGCGTGGTGGAACCAGGCTTCCACATTCTCCCAAGTACGGCCGGGCTCCCAGGTAAGGAAGGGCCACCTGGCAAGGGCGGCTTCGAGGCCGTTCTGCTGCCGGATCAGTCGGTCTGCGGCGCCTGTCTCACCGAGATGGCGGACCCGAACGCGCGCCGCTATCGCTATCCGTTCATCACATGCACACAGTGCGGGCCGCGCTTCACCATTGCGAAAGCCATGCCATTCGATCGCGCTTCGACGGTCATGGCGGAATTTCCGCTCTGCGCGCGGTGCCGGGCGGAATATGAGCAACCCGCCGACCGGCGATTTCATGCCCAGGTGATGGCGTGCCCGGATTGTGGACCGACGTTAAGTTTCTGGAACGGCATGGATCTGATCCGCGGCAATAAGGCCGCGTTGGCCAGGACGATCGCGGCGCTACGCGACGGAGCGATCGTCGCCGTCAAAGGCATCGGCGGCTACCACCTGCTGTGCGATGCCCGCGACGACGCGGCGGTCCTCCGCCTGCGCGCGCGTAAACGGCGGCCGGCGAAACCGCTGGCGGTGTTGTTTCCGCCGACCGGCACCGACGGGCTGGACATCGTGCGTACCTGTTGCGCGCCCAGCGCCGAGGAAGCTGGTGCCTTACGCCGGCCAGACCGGCCGATTGTTCTGGTCCCATTGCGCGAAGCCAGTGGATTGTCGCCTTCACTCGCACCGGGGCTGTGCGAACTGGGAGCGATGCTTCCGTACAGTCCGCTCCACCACCTGATCGCCGGCGCGTTTGGCGGTCCGCTGGTGGCGACCTCGGGCAATGTCGCCGGTGAGCCGGTACTGACCGAACCGGCCGACTCGGAACGGCTTCTGGCGTCGGTCGCTGACGCGTTCCTGCATCACGACCGGCCGATCCTGCGCCCAGCGGATGACGGTGTCGTCCGGGTCATCGCGGGCCTGCATCGCCCGCTTCGGCTTGGCCGCGGCAGCGCGCCTCTGGAGTTAACCTTGTCACGGCCGGTCGAGCTCCCGCTGCTCGCCCTGGGTGGCCAGATGAAGGTGACAATGGCACTGGCTTTTGGCGCGCGCGTCGTGATCTCACCGCATCTTGGCGAGATCGACAGTCCACGCGGTCTCGATTTGCTTGAAGCCACCGCTGAGACGCTCCAGCGCCTTCATGGTGTCCAGGCGCGGACGTTGATCTGCGATTCCCACGATGGTTACACCAGCAGCCGATGGGCCAAGGCATGGGCTGAGGCGCGCGGCGATACGCCGGTGCTGCGCGTGTCGCATCATCGCGCCCATGCCGCCGCGGTCGCGGGAGAATTCCCGGAAGAGGCGCGTTGGCTATGTTTCACCTGGGACGGCGTCGGCCTCGGCGAGGACGGCACGCTTTGGGGCGGCGAGGCCTTGCTCGGTCACCCCGGCGTTTGGGCCCGGGTCGCGACATTTCGCCCATTCGCTCCACCCGGTGGCGACAAGGCCGCCCGCGAACCCTGGCGGTCCGCCGCCGCGCTCGCCTGGGAACTCGGTCTGAACTGGGAGCCACCGGTACCCGATGCCGCATTGGTGCGAGCGGCCTGGGCAAGTCGGCTGAACAGCCCAGAGACATCTTCCGTCGGCCGCCTTTTCGATGCCGCCGCCGCTTTCCTGCGCCTGGTCCAGCGCGCGAGCCATGAGGGCGAGGGACCGATGGCGCTCGAAACAATCGCCGAGGCGGAATCTGGTTTCGGGGAAGCCATACCGCTACGGCTGTCACGTCGTTCCGACGGCGTATTGCAAGCTGACTGGGCGCCTTTGGTCGCGCTGCTGCTCGATGAAACACGCTCTCCTCGTCACCGCGCGGCCGCGTTCCATGCCAGCCTGGCGCGCTGCCTGGTCGACCAGGCGATCACCGTACGGCATAGCCATGGTGCGTTCGCCGTCGGCCTCACCGGCGGCGTGTTCCAGAACCGGCTTCTGGCCGAAATGGCGTTGCATGGTTTGCGTGAAGCGGGCCTCCGGACATACCTCCCGATCCGGGTGCCGTGCAACGACGCGGGCCTGAGCTTCGGTCAGATCATCGAGGCAGCCGCTCGCATCGCGACCCCGTCATAATGGACGGTGCCGACCGCATCACTCTGGCGCACGGCAATGGCGGTCGTTTCATGCGCGAACTGGTGCTGGACGTGTTCGCCCGCCACTTTCAAAGCGTCAACCTCGATATTTCCACCGATGCCGCCTGTCTTCCGCCGGAGGAAGGCGCGATGGTCGTCACGACAGACGGTTTTATCGTCGATCCCCTGGAATTTCCCGGCGGCGATATCGGTTCGCTCGCGGTACACGGGAGCGTGAACGATCTCGCGGTCAGCGGCGCCACGCCGCGGTGGCTCACGTTGGGCTTCCTGATCGAGGAGGGGTTCGCGATGGACCGCCTCGTTCGCATCGCCATGAGCATCGGACGCGCCGCACTGGCGTGTGGCGTCGCGATCGTCGCCGGCGATACAAAGGTCGTGCCGCGTGGCCAGGGCGGCGGCCTCTATATCACCGCGACCGGCATTGGCACGCGAATAGGTCCGGCGTTGCCCGGCATGGCGCGCATCGGCCCAGGCGACCTTCTGCTGGTGAACGGACCGGTCGGCGATCACGGTACGGCCGTGTTGCTGGCGCGGGCGGAATTTGGCCTGCGCGGCGATCTCGGTTCCGACAGCGCCAGCGTTCTGCCGTACACCCGTGCCGCGATCGAGGTTCCTGGACTGCGCTTCATGCGCGACCCGACCCGCGGCGGCATCGCGACGGTCGCCAATGAGATCAGCCTCGAAACCGGTATGCGTGTCGTGCTCGACGAAGCCACGCTGCCGCTACGGGACGAGGTGCGCGGCGTTTGCGACATGCTTGGCTACGATCCATTGTATCTCGCGTGCGAGGGACGGGTTGTCGCGGTGATCGATCCATCGCACGCTGAGACTTTGTTGGCGGCGTGGCGAGAACTGCCCGGCGGGGAACATGCCGCGATCGTCGGACATATCGAGATTGGCCGGCGGTGCGTGGTGCTGCGCACCGAATTAGGCGGTGAGCGTNNTGGCCGAACTGGAAGACGATCCGTTGCCGCGGATTTGTTGATGGCGTCCCTCGCCTGAGTAGTTTCCGACGCTATGCGGCATCGCGCCCGCCGTTACTTTGATCCCGCACCGAAGCAGTGATGGGTGACATGAGCGGTAACGTGGCGATCGACACCCCGACAAGCGATGGCCTCGCGACACGTTGCTCATGGGGTGTTCTCGTACTGGGCCTTGGGAACACGTTGCTGGCCGACGACGGCGTGGGGGTTCACGTCGTGCGCTGTCTGGCACGCGACAGGCGCGCGCCGCTTGGCTTGCATGCTGTCGATGGCGGGACACTGGGTTTTCGGCTGCTGGACCATGTCACGCGGTCGGACGCGGTTCTCGTGGTCGATGCCGCGGACTTCGGCGAACCTGGAGGGACAATCCGTCTGCTGGACCAATATGCGCTCGCCGGCCACATCAGTCGAGGCGGCCGGAGAAGCGCACACGAGGCCGGCCTCGTCGATCTCTTGACCCTCGCACGCCTCGAAGGCTGGGCGCCGGCACGCCTCGCGCTGCTGGGCATTCAGCCACAGTTGATCGATTGGGGTGAGCAACTTAGCGAACCGGTCGCACACTCGGTTCCAACTGCCTGTCGCACGGCTGTTCAAACTGTCCTGGCCTGGCAAACGGCGAGATGACCGATTTCAGCTTTCTCGCCGACGATGCCCTGGTGGACGCGCTGATCATGGAAATCGCCGGCCTGTTGCGTCGCCTCATCGAACACGGCGAGGCGGGGATTATCGACGTTCTCGGCCTCCCGCTGCCGCCATCCTGCGTAGCCTCGCTTGAGCAGCGCCTGGGTCATGGCGAGGTCACCGTGCGACTCGATGCCGCCGGGGCGAGCGAGATCCGCGAAACCGGCATCCCGGGCGTGTGGTGGACCCGGCACAGTAACGAGCAAGGCAGATTGGTCGCGATGCTGATCGAGGTGACCTTCGTACCCGAGATACTCAAGGCCAACATCGCCGACGTCGTCCGCGGCGCTGAGCGCTTGCCAGCGCTTACCAATGTCGCTCTTCGGGCGCGCGGGGCCGATGTCGCGCTTCGGGCGCGCGGCGCCGGGCGGCCGCATGATGCATCATAAGGAAACTTTGGGCACGATGCTCGCCCGCTGCGGCTTCGGACGCCGGGGCCTGTTAAAATTCGCGATCGCCATGACGTCGAGTCTGGCGCTGCCGCCTTCGGTCGCGCCGGTCATGGCGGCGAACCTCGCCAAAGCGAAGCGCCGTTCCGTGATCTGGCTCTCGTTCCAGGAATGCACGGGATGTCTGGAGACATTGTTACGATCGTCGAGCCCAACCATCGATCAGCTCATCTTCGATTTCATTTCGCTCGATTATCAGGAATCCCTGATGGCGGCGGCCGGCTCCGCGGCGGAGCAAACGTTGCGCGAGGCGATGGCGGCCAACAAGGGCGAATATCTGCTGGCCATCGACGGATCGATCCCGGTCAAGGACGGCGGCGTTTATTCGCTGACCGGAGGGCGGAGTAACCTCAGCATGCTGGAGGAGGTCGCCGCGGATGCGAAAGCTGTCCTGGCGATCGGCACGTGCGCGGCCTATGGCGGCATTCCGAAGGCATATCCCAATCCGACCGGCGCCGTCGGCGTGGAGGACCTCGTTTCAAACAAACCCATCGTCAACATCCCCGGCTGTCCGCCGGTGCCCGAAGTGCTGAGTGGCGTGCTGGTCCACTTCATCAGTTTTGGCCGTCTGCCGGAACTCGACGATCGCAAGCGCCCGCTGGCTTATTTCGGCACCACGATCCACGATCAGTGCTATCGCCGTCCGTTCTACGACCAGGGCAAATTCGCGAAGTCCTTCGATGATGACGGCGCACGGCAGGGCTGGTGCCTGTTCGAGCTTGGTTGCAAGGGACCCGTTACGCACAACGCCTGCGCCAGCCTGAAATGGAATGGCGGCACCAGTTTTCCGATCGAAGCGGGTCACGGCTGTATCGGCTGTTCGGAACCGGACTTCTGGGATGCGGGCGGCTTCTATACCTCGCTTGCCGGCGGCAGCGCGACCGGCTGGAAGAGTGCCGGCATCGCCGCCGCGGTCGGTCTGGCGGGAGGCGCGGCCGCCGCGCTAAGTACGCGCATTGCGACGCCTTTGGAAGACGCACCTGCCTCTCCCCCGGAGAAGACGCCCCCGGAGAAGACGCCCCCGGATAAGTTACCATGACGCTGTTGGCGTTCGCACGCGGTCCCGCGTTACAGGCGGCTGTCCTGATCATGATCGCTGGAATCTGCTGGCGGCTCGCCGGCATCTTCCTGTTGCGCCGCCGTAAGCGGTTCGCGCTGCCGAGAGCGTCCGTGACCGGACGTATCGGCGGCGCCTTTACAACGATCCTGACCCGTTTCGTTCCGCGCCGGACATTCTGGCCCAGGATAGCTGTCAGCGTGATGCTGAGCGGGGTGTTTCATATCGGATTGTTGATCATTTTGTTGGGTGGCGCTCCGCATATCCAGGTGATCCATCAGGTCACTGGTCTGACCTGGCCGAACCTGCCGAAGGGACTGATCGTCATCGTCAGCGGCCTGACGCTCGCCAGTATGATCGGTCTGTTGATCCGCCGTGTGCTCAATCCGGTACTGCGACTGTTATCGACCGTGGACGATTACCTCAGTTGGCTGCTGGTGTTTCTGCCCGTACTCTCCGGCGTGCTGCTGTCCGGTGAGACGATCGGCGGTTACGGGACGTTGCTGGCCCTGCATATCCTGAGCGTTGAATTGCTGATGATCTGGCTGCCTTTCGGCAAGCTGATGCACATGCTTCTCGTGTTCGCGGGGCGTGGGGCCATGGGGATTGATTTCGCCCGTAAAGGAGCCGCGACATGAGCCCGGACGCGGTGCCCCCCCAGCCAAAAGCCCCGCCATCCCCCGCGAAGGGTCCAGACGCTGTACAGGTCACCAAGGCCTGGCATGCCTTCATCTCGGACATCGGTCCAACCGCCGCCCTGGCATTGGAATCCTGCGTGCATTGCGGGCGCTGCGCGGAAGCGTGCCAGTACTACGTGCAGACCGGCGACCCGCGCTATACGCCCATCCATAAAATCGAGCCTTTCAAACAGGCGTATGAACGGCGGTCCGGGCCGTTCGCGTTCGCCTACCGGTTGCTCGGCATGGCGCCGAAGGTGACCGCCGAGGAACTGGAGACGTGGCAGGAACTGATCTACGATTCCTGCAACATGTGCGG
>PLSZ01000022.1 GCA_003164305.1 Acetobacteraceae bacterium | reverse complement strand
GGGATTCCGGCAGCCACTTCGATCCTGTGATCGTGGAGGCTTTCCTGCGGCGCTTCGACGTACTGGCGAGTATTCAGAAGCAGAGCCTGGAATCGAGGGTGGAACAGGCCCCGTTCATAATCGCAGACAACGCCTTGCCCCAGGACCAGTTGGCAGCCACAGGTGTGTAAATGCGTCAAAATCGGTCTGGACAAAGTTGAGGAAATTGCTAATCTACGTCGCGGCCAAAGCTCTTCCTTTTTTTAACTGGTCTTCAGGCGGAAAGGAGTTCGCCCCATGACGCGCCTCGTGCTCGCGATTGTTGCCGTAACGGCCTTAAGCGGATGCCAGCACAGCGGACAACAGGCGATTGACCCCTTCTGGGGCCGGACCACGGTGCCGTCTCCGGCAACCGGTTCGATCGGGGCCCCGATTATCACTCCGGGATGCCCACAACCCGTGCAGCAACCGATCATAACGCAAGCAGCACCAGTGCCTGGCGACGGACCCCAGGCGACCACGCCGCCAAACCTCCTGCCGGCGCCGGCGTCGTCTGCGCCGAGCCCGCCGAGTGCGATCGCGCCGATTCCTGCGACGCCTGGGGCGGGAGGAATTGGGGTTCCCTACGGCAATGGGGCACCGGCCGTTCCTGCGCCTCCCTCGGGCAATTCCACACCGGGCCTTGCTGCGCCTCCTTTGGGATATTCCAACAGTGGCTTGCCGCCATCGCGCGCCCCGGCTTCGCCGCCGACAACCATCCCGGCATCGCCGCCGGCCGCGACGTATCCCGGGTCGCCGGCGTCGTCGATGACGCCCGGCGGTATGGCTCCTCCGACGGGTGGGACGGCTCCCATGGGTCCCAGTCCCGGCTCATCCTCGCCAACGGGCCCCGCAACGGCGCCGGCCCCGGGTGGTTCGTCGCCGGCCGGCGGGGCTCCAGGCTATTTTCCGCCCGGTGGATACAATTATGATAATCGGAACGGATCGGCGCGTCCGAGCCCCGCAGGCAACTGGGTACCGTCCAGCGGTGTCGCGGCCGTCCCGGTGAGTCTCGACGGAGCAACTGTATCGGCCCCGCCCGTGACAACTACCGCACCGAGCATCGTCCGTATTCCCTAGATTCGTTGATCCACGTGAGCAGCCTTTTCGACATTATCGGATCACCGCTTTCGTCGCTTGACGGTGGGGCGAACCGCTGGCGGCTGGCGAATTGGGCAAAGCTTGTGCCCAAGGTCGCCGCGCTGGAACCGGAACTGGTTAAGCTCAACGAGGGCCAGCTTCGCAAGCGCAGCCTCTCGCTCCGCTATCGGGCGAAAAGCGGCGAGCCGCTCTGGAAATTGTTGGTCGAAGCCTACGCCCTGGTCCGCGAGGCCGCCCGGCGGACGATCAACATGCGGCACTTCGACGTGCAACTCATGGGCGGCATCGCCATGTTCGACAAGTCGATCGTCGAGATGCAGACCGGTGAAGGCAAGACCTTGACGGCCACGTTGCCGATGTATCTCTACGCCCTGGTCGGCAAAGGTTGCCACCTGGCCACGGTGAACGACTACCTCGCCCGCCGCGACGCCGGCTGGATGGGGCAGATCTACCAGTTCCTCGGCATGACCGTCGGCGTCATCGTGCACGACCTGGACGAAACGCAACGCCGGGCGCAGTACGAGTGCGACATTACCTACGGCACCAATAACGAATTCGGNNTTCGACTATCTGCGCGACAACATGAAGTACCGCCTGGAAGACATGACCCAGCGCGACTTCGGCTACGCCATCGTCGATGAAGTCGACTCGATCCTGATCGATGAGGCGCGGACGCCGCTGATCATTTCGGGGCCGTCGGACGACAGTTCCGACCTGTACCGCCAGGTCGATGAGGTGGTGAAGGTTCTGGTTACCGATCCGGAAACCTACGAGAAGGACGAAAAGCAACGCACCGTGGCGCTGACCGAGCCTGGCGCGGAACGTCTGGAGGATATGCTGCGCTCGGCCGGCGTGCTGACCGAAGGCAATCTTTACGACATCTTCAACGTATCGCTGGTGCATCATTCGCAACAATCGTTGCGCGCCCATACGCTGTATGCCCGCGACGTCGAATACATCGTTCGCAACGGCGAGATCATCCTGATCGATGAGTTCACCGGCCGCATGATGAACGGACGGCGGTTCTCGGAAGGGCTGCACCAGGCGCTGGAGGCCAAGGAACACGTCACCGTCCAGCCGGAAAATCAGACGCTGGCGTCGATCACGTTCCAGAATTACTTCCGGCTGTATCCGAAACTCGCCGGCATGACCGGCACCGCGATGACCGAGGCGGATGAGTTCGCCGAAATCTATAAGCTCGAGGTGATCGAGATCCCGACCAACGTGCTGGTGATCCGCAACGACGAGCACGATGAGGTCTATCGCACCGCCGAGGAAAAATACGAAGCGGTGGCCAGACTGATCGAGGAAGCACGGCTGCGGGATCAACCGGTTCTGGTCGGCACCACTTCGATCGAGAAAAGCGAAATCATCAGCGAATTGCTGAAGCAAAAGCGCGTGACGCATGCCGTGCTGAACGCGCGGTATCACGAGCAGGAGTCGGAGATCGTTGCCCAGGCGGGGGCTCCGGGCGCGGTAACGATCGCGACGAACATGGCGGGCCGCGGCACCGACATCAAGTTGGGCGGCAACCTGGAAATGCGGCTCCGGAAGGAGCTTGACGGCGTCACCGACGAAGCGAGACGTGAGGCCATCACCGAGAAAGTGCAAGCCGAGATCGCCACCGCGCATGAACTCGTGAAACAGTCCGGCGGATTGTTAGTGATCGGCACCGAACGCCACGAAAGCCGCCGCGTCGACAACCAACTCCGAGGCCGTTCCGGCCGGCAAGGCGATCCTGGGCAATCCCGTTTCTTCCTGTCGCTGGAAGACGATCTGATGCGCATCTTCGGCTCCGACCGGATGGGCGGGATGTTGCAACGGCTGGGCTTGCAGCCGGGCGAGGCGATCGTTCATCCGTGGATCAACAAGGCGCTGGNNACGTGATGAACGCGCAGCGCAAGGAGGTCTACGCGCAACGCAAGGAATTCATGCGCACGCCGGATGTGGCGGAAACCATCGCCGACATGCGCGATGAGGTCGTGGCCGCTTTGGTCCGCCTGCGCGTGCCGGAAAAAGGCCTCGCGGAAAACTGGGAACTCGGCGAGCTCGCGGCGGACCTGCAACGGGTTCTGGGCGTCGCTCCGCCGGTCGAGGAATGGGGCCGCACCGAAGGCATGGACGAGACCGGTCTTGAAGAACGGGTCGTGCACGCGGCGCGGGATCTGGCCGCCGGGAAGGAGCAACGGTTCGGCGCGGACACGATGCGCTTCGTCGAGAAGAGCATCCTGATCCAGACGCTGGATACCGTTTGGAAAGAGCATCTNNGAACGAGTACAAGTCCGAGGCGTTCGTGTTGTTCAACTTCATGCTCGATGAGTTGAAGCAACGAGTCACGTCCATGCTGTCTCGGGTGGAAATCGCGCATGAGCAACCGCCTCAACCGGCACAATTCGCCGCGCCCGTGATGCGGGAGGTGCATCCCGATCCCAGTGGCGGCTACGATCCGGCCGGGGATGTCAGCGTGCTGGAACCGTCATGGTCGGACGAAGGGATCATGCTCGGCACGTCGCCACGGTTGGCCAGCGATGCGATCGATCCGGCGAACCCATCCACGTGGGGTACGGTCGGGCGCA
>PLSZ01000420.1 GCA_003164305.1 Acetobacteraceae bacterium | reverse complement strand
GGTCGTCCATCGACAGGTAACCGCCCTCCTGCTCCTGGAACTCAACGATCGCCCGCGCGATGTCACCGCGATAAAACGAATCGTGCGCCGCCTGGAGTCCCTTCATCCGATCCGGTCCGGCGGCGCGATCCTGATCCGCCATGAACCGCAACGTTTTCGCCAGATCGGTCTGCACGAATTTCTCGCCCGGCCGCGGCACGCGTCCTTTGGGCAGGAACACCGCTGTGTTGGAAGCCCAACGGCGATATTCGCGCTCATGCGAAGCGATCGAGGTGGCGAGCAACGGATAAACCGAGAACCCCTCGGCCGCGAAACGAATCGCCGGCGCCGCGACATCGGCGAACCGCATCGTACCATGCCGGCGCAGCGCGGTGATCCAGGCGTCGGGCGCGGCGGGAATCACGGTGCGCAACACGCCGTCAGGAATTTTGCCGCCGTGCTCTCGCATGAAAAGATCGGCGGGCAACTTCCGCGGCCACCAGCCCAAACCGGCGATGCTCTCGACCGTTCCGTCAGCAAGACGGAGAATGATCGGCGCGACGCCCGCGACATTGACCAGGTCCGGTTGCAGCACCGCCAGAGCGATGCCGGCGGCGCAGCCCGCGTCGATGGCGTTGCCGCCCGCTTCCAGAATGGTGAACCCCGCCGCGGCAGCGAGGTAATGACCGGCGGAAACGGCGTGGCGGGTGCCGCTGATCGTGGGACGATGGCTCATGACACGGGCTCCTTCGATGTGCGTGCGCGTTTGACCGACAGGCTGCGCGCGCGCGGCGTTTTCGTCCAGCGCCCAACAGAGCGATCGGCAGAATCGCGGCGCGTTGGGGCTTTGCCCCATAAGCATCAGGAAAAGGCCGGCGGAGGCGAAATCCTCCCCCCGAACGTCATCCTCGGCCTCCCGATCGTCATCCTCGCCCCCCCGATTGTCATCCTCGGGCCTGACCTGAGGATAGACCCGCCCAGGCACCTTGTCCGACTTTCGGCATCCTTCGCGTGTCGAGAGATCCTCGGATCTGGCCCGAGGATGACGGGAAAAGGCGAAACCCCACCAAAATGAGTGGTTCCAAGGGCAAGCCCTTGGCGGGGTCGAGGGGCAGCGCCCTCGTGGGGTCCGGGCAAAGCCCCGGCGGCACCGCGATACAGGCGATCGTTCCGAGGGCCACTCAACGACACGATGCGGCATCGACATCAATCGCGATCCAACCTTTATCGGTCTTCAAACAGCCATCGCGCCAGATCCCATCGAAACTATCGTCATTTGCCACCAGGTTCCCCCGACCATTGGCTTTACCTTTGCGCCACTCGCCGTCATAGCGGTCGCCATCGGGCCAGGTCTTGATGCCGTGCCCTGCGAACGCGTCGCCAAGAAACTCGCCATCGTAACGATCACCGCTGGCGAACGCGAGGACGCCGTGACCGCTCATCTGATCGTCGCGATACTCGCCCGTGTAACGATCGCCATTTCCGTACAGGGTCATTCCTGGTCCGTTGCGATTGTTGTCGCGCCATTCCGCCTCCCGGCGCTCGCCGTTGGGAAATGTCATGACGCCATGTCCATTTAATTTGCCGGCGAGGAAACCGCCCACGTAGCGCGCCATGACCTGGCCGGCGGCGCTCCACCGCAGCACGCCCTGCCCTTGCGCCAGCCCGTTCTCGCAGCCGCCAGCCCAGATCACCGTCCAACCGGTGGGCACACCAGGATTCCAGACGTGGCAACCACTGTTCGAGGCGGCGATCCAACCGGGCGTCCGGTCCCGCGCCGCGCACGGCCATGGTGTCAGCAACGCAAAAGTGGCGAGCATGATCAGAACGCGCATCGCGGTCCTCCCTTCGATCGGCCGCGGGCGAACCGGAAACCCGCGCACGCCGCCAGCCGCCGCCGTACCGTTCGCCTGTATCGTAACGAGTTAAGCGCGGCGTTGCCCCAGATAGGTCGCCAGCACGCGCGGATCGAGCGCCAGGTCAGCACCGGTCCCTTCCGCCACCACCTCGCCCATCTCCAGCACGTAACCGTAATCGGACACCTGCAGCGCCGCCCGCACGTTTTGTTCCACCAGCAAAATCGACAAGCCGAGGCCGCGCAATTCGACCAGCACGCGAAAGATCTCCCGCACCAACAAGGGAGCGAGGCCCAGGCTCGGCTCGTCCAACAGCAATAACCTGGGTCGCGCCATCAATGCGCGGCCCAGAGCCAGCATTTGCCGTTCGCCGCCCGATAACGTCGCGGCGCGTTGCCGGCGGCGTTCTTCCAGGCGTGGAAAGATCGCGAACACATCGTTCATCGCGGGCCGCGCGTCCCGCTCTCCCATGCGCCGGCGCGGGTAAAAGCCCAGAAGCAGGTTGTCCTCGACACTCATGTCGGTGAACAGAGCACGTTGCTCGGGCACCAGCACGGCGCCCGCCGCCACCAGAGCCTCCGTCGTGCCCGCCGCCGCGCCCAGATACCGCACCGAGCCGCCACGCCGCGGCAGCAGCCCCATCACCGCGCCCATCAACGTGGTTTTGCCGGCGCCGTTCGGCCCGACGATCGCGACGATCCGTCCCTCGCCGACCGTCAGGCTGACGCCGTGCAGCACCTCGACATGGCCGTACCCGGCGCGCAGCCCGTCCAGCGACAGCAACGGACCGGTCACGCGACAGAGCCCAGATAGGCTTCCATCACCGCGGGATCGGATTGCACCTGCTCCGGCGCGCCCTCGGCGATTTTCTGGCCGAAATCCATCACCACGACGCGGTCGGCCAGTTGCATGACGAAGTCCATGTCGTGCTCGACCAGCAGCACGCCGATACCCTCGGCGCGAAGCTGTCGCAGCAGGGCGGCGAGACGTTGCTTCTCCGGCAGCCGCAACCCCGCGGCGGGTTCGTCCAGCAGTAGCAGCCGCGGCCGCACGCACAACGCGCGTGCGATCTCCACCACGCGCTGCTGGCCCAGAGGCAGATCGCCCGCCGGCATACCCAGCACCTCGCCAAGCCCGACCCGCGTTGCCTGATGCCGTGCCTCGGCCAGCAACCTGGTCTCCTCGGCGCGATTGAGCCGCAGCATCGCCCGGATGACACCGGCCCGGCCCGACAAATGGCCGCCAAGGGCGATGTTCTCCAAAACGCCGCGAGCCGGCAGCAGCTTCACGTGCTGGAAGGTGCGCGCGACGCCCAGAGCGGCGACGCGGCGCGGCGGCAGATGGGCCGCCGGTGCGCCGAACAGCCTGATTCGGCCGGAACTCGGCGGCAGCACGCCGCTGATCAGATTGAACAGAGTCGTCTTGCCCGCGCCGTTCGGCCCGATCAACGCGACGATTTCGCCAGCGTGGACAGCGAAGCCGACATCACGCACCGCGGCGAGCCCTTCGAAGTTGCGGCACAGCGCCTCCACCGCGAGCAGTTCCGCGCCGGGCCCAGGCGCGGTGCCGATGCGCGCTCCGCCGCCCTGGCTCAAACCGTCGCCGCCCACCTCGCTAACGTCATGGCCCGGCTCGACCGGGCCATCGGCCGAACCACGCGAGCAGTCAGTGGCTTCCCGCGCATTCTCACCTCCGGGCGTCCCGGCGCGTTCGACCAACCGAGCCGGCTCCGCCCCGTCACCGCCCCGCCCTGTCCATCCGCGCGGCACCACCCTGGCCAACAACGGCAACAACCCGGCCGGCGCGCGCTGCAGCAGCACGATCACCACCAGGCTGAACACCAGCGCCTCGAAATCCCCCGCGCGACCGGTCAGCCGAGGGATCCAGTCGTTGAACTGATCGCGCACCACCACCACCAAGGCCGCCCCCAGCGGCGCGCCCCACAGCGATTCCGACCCGCCGATGATCACCATGAACAAGTAATCGATGCTCGCCCCCAGATTGAACGGCGTCGGCGAAATGAACCGCTGGAAATGCGCGAACAAAAACCCGGAAATCCCCGCGTACAGCGCCGCGACGACGAACACGGCGCGACTGAGGCGAACCGTGTCGATCCCCACGCTCTCCCCCATCAGCCGCGCCCCGTTCAGCGTGCGGATCGCCCGCCCGACGCGGCTGTCGAGCAAATTGGCCGACACCAGCATCACCCCCGCCGTCACAGCCCAGATGACGCCCAGATCGACACGCGGGTTCTCGGCCGACAAGGGGCCAATCCACAGCGGCGGAATGTCACCGATGCCGTTGAACCCATGCAGCAGAGGCAACGTGCCGAACAACGAGAAGAAACTCATCCCCCACGCCACGGAGACCAGCGCGAGGAAATGCCCCGACAGCCGAGCCGTGATCAGGCCCAGAAGCCAGGCCACACAACCAGTGACAACAAGGCCAACCGCCAGACCCAGGATCGGCGGCATTCCCTCGTATCGTGTCAGTAATGTCGTCGCATAAGCCGCCAGGCCGACAAACGTCGCCTGCCCGAACGACGTCTGCCCACTGATCCCGGTCAGCAGCACCAACCCAAGCGCGACCAA
>PLSZ01000527.1 GCA_003164305.1 Acetobacteraceae bacterium | reverse complement strand
GACCGGCGGTCTTCACGCAATATTTTCTCCCGCCCCCGCTGAAGGTCAGCGCCTTCGTCAGGACCCGCTCCTCGCGCCGGGCGAGCGCCTCATCCAGTTCGTCCGCCGATCGCGTCCAGGGCCGGTGCGCCGAGGCCTCGTCGCGCGGCGGGACACCGGATTTTTCATTATACTTAAGTATGAACCCGGGGAGAAAGGCCCGTGCCGCTTCGATTGAATTTATGTTACTTAACCGCATCTCCCCGATTAGACGATCTTGCAACGTTTGATTGGCCCGCTCCACCCGCCCTTTCGCCTGGGGGGTCAGCGCGTTGATCAGGCCGATGCCAGGCCGGTCCACCACGCGGCCGAACCCGGTCTTGCCGTCGGCACTTTCGGCGTCCCTGGCATTGACCCGGAAGACCCCGTGCCGATCCGAATGGAAAGCCAGCGGCCGCCAATGCGTCAGAACCTGATCGCGTAGCGCTTGCACGTAGGCTTTCGTGCATTCCGCCGAGGCGAAACGCAGTGCGATCAGCCGGCTCGTCGCGTCATCGGCGAACACGATCAGCGTGCGGCGCGGGGCGCGCCCTTCAAGCCAATCGTGCGGGCTGCCGTCAATCCGCACCAGTTCACCAAACCGGAGGCGACGGTCCCTGACCTGGAAGAGGCGCCTCTCTCCCCGCTTCTTCGGCCTGTGCGGCTTCAACCGTGTCTGAATGCGCCGGACCGTCTCCCGCGAGACCACGATCCCGTCCCGTTCCGCCAGTTTTTCCGAAGCCAGCGTGGGGCCAAAATCGGGATAGGTCTCGCGCAACTGTTCGCCCCGGAGGCGTGTCGCTTCTGGCAGGCGGTTATGGGCGGCGCGGCCACGCTGGCGGCTGACCAGCCCGTGATCGCCGTGCCGCTTCCAGACGCGCACACCAGACGCTTGATCTGGCGAACGCCGATCCCGAGCCGCTCCGCGGCCTTACGCTGGCTCAGGCTCTTCTCAATGACCCGCCTGATCAGGTGCGATCGGTCTCGCTCGTTCGCGCTCATCAACAGATACCCTTCCGGCATAACGTCCCCTCATCGGGCAGCGCCCAAAAGGGGCATTTTAACTTTGCGGGAAGGGGACATTCTCGCGTTGCGCTAACAGCCCTTGCCTTTAGGCCGGTAATGGAACGTTCCGGAGGTAAGCCCGGTGGCCCGGCTTTGCGGATCGCGCGGACGCTGCGTAGGGTGTTCGCGGCCAATACGCCGCGGCGCCGCGCGGATTCTGGGAGTCAGGAAACATGCCGGATTACGACTACATCGTTGTCGGCGGAGGTTCAGCGGGCGCGGTGGTCGCGAACCGCCTGTCGGCGAACCCGGCCAATAAGGTGCTGCTGCTGGAGGCCGGTCCCGCGAACCATCCGTGGACCCGCGTACCGATCGGTTACGCGAAGCTGCTCAACAATCCCGCCGCCAACTGGCTTTATACGTCCGAGCCCGAGGCGAACACCAACGGGCGCAAGCTGCCGGTGCCGCGCGGACGCTTGCTCGGCGGCTCCAGTTCGCTCAACGGCATGGCTTTTGTTCGCGGCCAGGCTCAGGATTTCGACACATGGGCGCAGATGGGCAACCAGGGCTGGAGCTACGCGGACGTGCTGCCGTTCTTCAAACGGATGGAACGTTACGATGGCGGCGACGACGAATATCGCGGGCGGGAGGGACCGTTGCGCGTCACCAATCCGCCGCCGCGCGATCCGATCTTCGCCGCGCTGATCAAGGCCGCCGGTCAGGTCGGCATTCCGCACAACCCCGATTACAACGGCGCCACGCAGGATGGGATCGCGATGAGCCAGGCAACGATCGCGTCCGGCCGCCGCATGAGCACCGCCCGTTGTTACCTCGATCCAATCCGCGGCCGCCAGAACCTGCGTATCGAGACCGGCGCGCTGACGCGGGCGCTGTTGCTGGAAGGCAGGCGCTGCGTGGGGGTGCGTTATTCCGTCGGCGACTCGATGCGCGAGGCGCGCGCGGCGCGGGAGGTGGTGGTCAGCGCGGGCTCGATCAATTCCCCGCAATTGCTGGAGCTTTCGGGCATCGGCCAGCCGGACCGGCTGCGCGAACTGGGGATCGAGGTGCGCCACGCGCTGCCCGGCGTGGGGGAGAATTTGCGGGATCATTACGCGCCCAGAACCCGGTGGGCGATCGGTGCGAAAGGCATCACTTTCAACGACCGGGCACGCGGCATCGGCCTCGTCGGGCAGGCCCTGCGCTACGCGTTTCTCAATCAGGGCATGCTGGGCATGGTGGCCGCGCCGATCCGCGCGTTCGTTCGCTCCCGCGAGGGGCTGGAGGCGCCGGATGTGCTTCTGGGCTGGGTGCCGATGCTGACCGAGCCAGGTCCGAAAGGTCCAAAACTGTCGCTCCAGTCAGGCGTGACCTGCTACGCGCACCCAATGCGGCCGGAGAGCAAGGGGCACATTCACATCGTGTCGGCGGACGCGCGCCGGCCGCCGGCGATCAACTTCAACTTTCTGTCGTCGCCGGTCGACGCGGAACTCACCGTGCGGGCGGTGCGGATCGCGTGTTCGGTGATGCACGCGCCGGCGATGGCGCCGATGCAAGTGACGGAAATCGCGCCGGGACCGGAGCGCGCCACCGACGATGCGATCCTGCAATGGGTTAAACAGGCGGCGGAGACGACGTATCATCCGGTCGGCACCTGCAAGATGGGGGTTGACCCATTGGCCGTGGTGGATCCTCAACTGCGCGTGCATGGGATTGAGGGGCTGCGCGTGGCCGACGCGTCGATCATGCCGGCGCTGACTTCGGGCAACACCAACGCGCCGTCGATCATGATCGGCGAGAAGGCGGCGGATTTGGTGCTGAAAGCGGCGGCTTGAATAGATCTGATATCATAATGACTTACACGCGGCCGCCGTCATGCCAGAGCCTGGGCCTGACATCTCGTGATGCGGATCTTGATGCTCTCACGGCGAGCACGACTTCTGTACGGGACGATCCTCGGGCTCGACCCCATAGGCGCCAAAACGGCGTCGCGGTTGGAACGGCATCGTTCGGTATTCGTCATGGTCCGGCTCGACCGGACCATCGGTGTGCCCAAAATCGCTCTTACCGGTGTGTTTGTGCCGATGGTCCGGTCGAGCCGGACCATGACGATGGAGGGAGGGTACCACACCGCTCGCCGTGCTATTTCAGCGCGTATGGGGTCGAGCCCGAGGATGACGCTATGGGGGCGTCACGACCGAGACTCAATGTCGGTTGGTATTAAATCGGGAACTCTCGCGTTTCGCCGAACGCGAGGACATCGAATTCGTGGTCTTCAATGCCGGCGGCCGCGCTTTCTCGCCGCAACGCCAGCACGGGGGCGTCGATCGCCTCGTCGGTCAACTGGAAGGTGCCGAAATGCATGCCGATGCCGCGCCTGGCGCGTAGATCGCAATGCGCGCGGACGGCTTCCTCGGGGTTCATGTGGTGTGTGCGCATGAACCAGCGCGGCTCGTAAGCGCCGATGGGCAACAGCGCGAGATCGATGCGCGGGAAGCGGCGGCCAATCTCCGCGAAGTAAGAACCGTAGCCGGAATCCCCCGCGAAATACACGACGGCTCCCCCGGCCTCGACGATGAAGCCGCCCCACAAGGACCTGTTACGATCGAGCAAGGTTCGCGCGGAAAAATGTTGCGCCGGCACATAGGTGACGCGGGAGCCGGCGAGCTCGGTGCTTTGCCACCAGTCGAGTTCGACGGCGTCGCGAATGCCGGCTTTGGCGAGATGGCGTGCGTTGCCCAGGCCGGTCGCGGCCGGCGGCGACCAACGCTTCCGCACCTGACGCAAGGTCGGCAAATCCATGTGATCGTAATGATTATGCGAGACGAGCAGCAGGTCGATACCGGGCAAGGCGTTCAGGCTTTGCCCCGGCCGTCGCGCGCGCCGCGGACCGATGCAGGAGACCGGGCTGCAACGCTCCGACCAGATCGGATCGGTCAGGATGCATATGCCGCCGAGCTGCACCAGGAATGTCGAATGGCCGATGAAGGTCACCGCGATGCGATCGGGCGCGGCGCGCGTCGGAGGCGGACGCGGCGGGTCTTCCACGCGCGTTGGCCAGGGTTGTTTTTGGCGCGTGCGGCGCCAGCGGCGGACGTCGGCGGCGGTCTTGCCGCGGGGAGAATGCGGATTGAAGAAGTGCTGACCGTCGAAGTGGGTCTCGGCCGGGGTCGTGTCAGTCATGCGCGCGGTCCGGGCTTTGGACGGATCGTGCCGAGGGGTCTCGTCGAGAGAACTTCATCGCGCTGTCCTAGCGAGAATCGGCACGGCGCGCGAGGTGTGGGGGACTGGCGGCGGTCGTTTGGCGGTGCCGGGCTTCGCGTCGCGGCGTCATCCGGCGCGACCTGGTCATCGGCCGCGCTCGGTCTGCGAAAGATGACCGGGCCAGGCCCGGCCATGACAATGAAAAAAGCGGTATGTTCTTTGAATACTGCCCCTATCCTAACTTCCCCGCGTATTTCTCCAGGATCGCGAACGGCTCCGCGCCGAGTCTCTCACGCCAGTCCTTGTAGAATCCGCCGGTGCGCAGACCTTCGCGGAAGCTGGTGGTGTCGGCGGTGTTGAAGACCAGGCCTTTGGATTCCAGATCGCCGCGGACCGAGGCATCCTTGGACGCGATATCGGCCCGCTCCTTCAACGCGGCGTCGTTGAAGCCCTTGGCGACGACCTGGCGTACCGGTTCCGGCAGGCCGTTCCAGGTGGCGGCGTTGCACACCCACCAGTGACCGTCCCAGACATGGGCCGTCAAAGAGCAATACTTCTGCACCTCGTACAGCTTGGTCGCCTGGATCAGCGCCAGAGGATTTTCCTGCGCGTCGGCGATATGGGTCTGCAACGCGGAGTAAAGCTCGGTGAACTGCATCGCCAAAGGCGCGGCCTTGAGGGTTTTGAACAACGTGACGAGGCTCGGCGCGACCGGCGTGCGGATTTTCAGACCGACCAGATCGTCGGCGGTCTTGATCGGCTTCGTGCTGGTGGTGATATGACGAAACCCCAGATCCCACATGCGTTCCATCGGCACGAGGCCGGCTTTGGCGGTGATCTGCGCGCGGATGTAGGACCCCAGTTCGCCATCCATCGCCGGCCACAGCTTGTCGTAGCCGGACCAGGCGAAACCCAACGCGCTGGTCGCGGTCACCGGCAGGATGCTGGCCAGGATCTGGCCTGTGGGCTGGCAGAAATCGATCGCGCCGCTACGCGCCTGGGACAACAGATCGTTGTCGCCGCCCAATTGCGAATCGGGGAATATCTGCAATTCGACGCGGCCGTTGGAGTCCTTGGCGACCTGATCGGCTGCTTCGGTGAGGCGAATATGCAACGGAAAGGTCAGCGGCGCGGTGTGCGCGACGCGTAACGAGAACTCGGCGGCTTTGGCGAAGCGCGGCGGCAATGGCGCGGCCAATGCGGCCCCCATCAATGAACGTCTGGTGGTACGCATGAACGTTGCCCTCATTTTGTTGCGGCTCGGGATCATAGGAAGCCGATGGAAATCCATGGAATCGCGGCGACGATCGCCAGGCCCAGCATCAACGCGGCCAAATAGCGCCAGATGTGACGCATCGCGTCGTCGGGATCGCAGCGGCCGATGGCGCAGGCGACGTAATACCCCACGCCGAACGGCGGCGCGAACAGGCCGANNGCATAGTGCACCTCGTGGATGCCGACCTGCCGGGCCATGGGGAAAAGCAGAGGTCCGAACAGGACGATCACCGGAATGCCCTCCAGGATCGAGCCCAGTACCGTGAACAGCAGGATCGAAACGACCATGAACACGATCGCTCCGCCGGGCATGCCGACGATCCAGCCGGCGACGACGCGGGAAAAGCCGGATTGGGTGATAGCCCATGCCATGGCGGTGGCGGCACCGACGATGAGCAGGATGGCGCCGGAGAGTGAGGCGGTTTGCACCAGCATCGGCATCAGGCGGCGCCAGTCGAATTGCCGATAGATGCACAATCCCGCGACCGCCGAGTAAACAATGCCGATGGTCGAGACCTCGGTCGCGGTGGCGATGCCGCCGACGACGGCGCCGCGAATGACGAACGGCAAGG
>PLSZ01000072.1 GCA_003164305.1 Acetobacteraceae bacterium | reverse complement strand
CGAGGCCACCAGCTTCGCCGTCTGGATGGGATCTCGTTGCACCACCAGACAGACGCCGGTGCCCAGTTTGATGGTTTTGGTGACGGCGGCGGCGAGCGTGAGCGAAACGAACGGGTCCATGCATTCGGCGTATTTCCGCGGCAGTTCTCCGCCTTGCGGAAATTGTGACTCGCGGGACAACGGGATGTGGGAATGCTCCGGCGCCCAGACCGAGTCGAAACCGCGCTCTTCCAGCGCGCGCGCGAAGGCGCCGGCGTCCATCGCGTAGTCGGTGAAAAACATCGCTCCGCCGAATTCCATCATTCCCTCCCTGAACCGGTTCGCGCGGCATCATAGCGCGTTCCGGCTGGAGTCAGGAGGGGCTCAACGCGCGGCGGTGTTGATGGGCGTGGTGGCCGGGGTTTTCGGTGTGCCTTGCGTCGTCGTTTGCGTGGTCATCGACGCCGTCATGCGATCGCACAGCGACGTGGTCTGGCCGGGCATCTTCGTCATCGCGCAAAGCTGCGCGGTCGAGTTCGGGTTGGACATCAGTTGCGCGGCCATCGGGATCGCGGCCACACAGCCGGTCTGGCTTAACAACGCCACTGCGATCAATACGAAACGGGGGGACATGACATGGAATCCTTCACTGAGGTATGCCTCTCAACCGGAAGGTTTTCTCCAGTCTGGGCCTGGGTATTCTGAGACCTGACGCCCAACCGGTTGTCGGAAGGATCGGCGGCGGATCACAAAATGATCCATTAAGATTAGCGAAGGGTTAACGGCCGGGTGAACAAGATGTGAACAGTAAAAATTTATTCAACACGCAGCGAGGCGCGCAGATCGGCGGCCCCGGCCGGGTCTTCCAGCACCGCCAGCCGGCTGCCCGCCAGCAACGCCCACCGTCGTAACAATGCCGTGCGCCGGGCGGCGGTCAGGCGATGCTCCGGTGCCTCGCGGATCAGCTCGGCGTGCTGCTCGGCGACCACGATCAGGCCGGTTTCCTCCGGCAGAATGTCCAACGGAAAATCACAATCGACGGCAAAATAAAGACTATCGCAAAACTCTCGATATTCCCACCATTTCTGGTCCGTGAGAAAATCCCGCATCCCCGATTTCACTTCGATGCAAGCAAAACCGCCGTCGCCGCGCAGCGCCAGGATGTCGGCGCGGCGTCCGTTCGGCAGGCTCACCTCGTGGAGCGGCGCCCAGGCGAGGCGGAGGCAAAGGCGGGCGGCGGCGCGGCGGATGGCGAACGCGCGTTCCGGGAACGTCGGGCCGTCCATCAGGGGGCAATCGCGTCGATCGCCCGCGCCAGAGTGAGGTCCTTGTCCGTCAGGCCGCCGGCGTCGTGGGTGCTCAGCGTGATGTCCACGGTGTTCCAGACGTTCGACCAGTTGGGGTGATGGTTCTGGCTTTCCGCCAGCAGGGCGACCCGGTTCATGAAGCCCCAGGCCTCATTGAAATCGGCGAACTTCAGCACGCGGTTGATGGATTTGCCCGCCGCGTCGATGGTCCAGCGTGTCAGGCTGGCGAGTTCCGCCGCCGTTGGTTGCTTGCTCATAACGATGCTGTCTCCTTGCCTTGCGGTGGCTCCCACCACAGGTCCAACTTTGGGTTTGGTACCAGGCCGGCCTCACGCATCGCCGTATCGAACTCAGGCCGGTGCGGAAACACCGAGCCCATGGCATGGACCAGCCAATTCCCCTCCTCGTCCTTAAGCGGGATTCCGGCATCGCGGAGCCGATAAATCAACGCCATGACACTGGGCAAATTCCGCGTGTCGGTCATGATCTTGATCCCTTCTTCCAGATCGAACCGGACCTCGCCGATATCGAGGCGCCGCAGCGAGCACCAGTCGGGGTCGTCGTTGAATTCCGGATCGGCGATCTTACCCTCCAATTGAGGCTTCCAGCCCGTGGCATGGACACGCTCCCAATACGCGGGATCGACGCAGTCCACATCGGGTAATTCGATATCGAGGCCGAGTGCCCGCGCGATCCTGGTTGGGTCACCGAACAGAGAGACAATAACACGTTTGTAGAGGTCCATCGGCGGGCTCCAGCGTGTCGGGAAACGCCACCGTAGCACGCCCCGTGACGCGATGGCATCACCGCGCGTTGGCATCACGGCCTTGACCTGGTGATCCCGCGTCCCCATGGATGACAAGCATGAGTGATCCGCGCAATCCCGTCGATGCCTTCGGGCTGCCTCCCTCGATCGAGGACATCGCCGCCATGGCCGAGCGCGCGCTGGCCGACATCCCGCCACATCTGCTGGCGCACGCCACCGACGTTGGCGTGACGGTGGAGGACCGCGCCGACGATGAGACGTTGAAGGAAATGCGGCTGGAGTCGCCCTGGGACCTGGCCGGCCTGTATCGCGGCGTGCCGTTGACGCAACGAAGCGTGCTGGATCCGGCACGCCAACCGGACCGCATTTTTATCTATCGGGAGGCGATCCTGCTGGAATGGGTCGAGACCGGCGACGATCTTTACTGCCTCGTGCGCAACGTCGTGGTGCACGAAATCGCGCATCACTTCGGGTTCAGCGACGACGACATCGCCGCGATCGAGCGGGAGTGATACGCGATCATTTCGCCATCGCCGGCCGTTCCGTCAATCATGGCCCGGACGCCGTGGAACCATGTGTTATCGTCATGGCCGGGCGCCGAACCGGCCATCTCCAGCGGCACGTGCGGCGGCAGATCACCGGGCCTGTACCCGGTGCCCGGTGATGACGCGGAGAGGGGCCACGACGGGTGAAGAGGATACGCCAATCAGCCCAGACGCATCGGTTGGTATGAAGCAACCGCCCGGATAAACCGGGCTCGACGAAGGGAGAACACATCCATGATCCGGCGCCGCGCATTCACGGCCGGAGTCGCCGCTACGTTGGCGGCTCCGTCGATTTCTTTGGGCGCGGCCGCCGCGCCGCTGAAGTTCATTCCGCAATCGGATCTGACGATCCTCGATCCGATCATTAACACCGTCTATACCGTGCGCAACCACGGCTACATGGTGTTTGACACGTTGTTCGGCATGGACAACGACACCCACATGCAGCCGCAAATGCTCGAAGGCTTCGCGGTCGAGGACGACGGCAAGCGCTGGAAGCTGAAATTGCGCGACGGGTTGCTGTGGCACGACGGGGAAAAGGTGACGGCGCGCGATTGCGTCGCCTCGATCGCGCGCTGGTCGGTGCGCGATGGCGTTGGTTCGTTGCTGAAAGCGCGCACCGATGAAATGACCGCGCCGGACGACCGCACCATCCAGATTCGGCTGAACAAGCCGTTCTCGCTGCTGCCGTATGCGTTGGGCAAGATCTCCACGCCGATGTGCGCGATGATGCCGGAACGGCTGGCGAAAACCGATCCATTCAAGCCGGTGCCGGAAATGGTCGGCAGCGGCCCGTTCCGTTTCAAGGCCGACGAATGGGTGTCGGGCGCCCGCGCCGTCTACACGAAGTTCGAGCGTTATCATCCGCGCGCCGAGATCAGCAAAGGCTGGACCGCCGGTGGGAAAGTCGTGCATTTCGGACGGGTTGAGTGGGTGACAAGCCCGGATGACGGCACGTCCGCCGCCGCGATGCAGTCCGGCGAAATGGACTGGTGGGAACTGCCGGTGGCGGATTTGCTTCCGTTGCTGAAGCGCACCGGAAAAATCCGCGTCGAGATCAAGGATCGCAACGGCACGCTCGGGTTGTTGAAACTGAACAACCTACAGGCGCCGTTCAACAACGCGGCGATCCGGCGGGCGCTGCTGGGAGCGGTCAACCAGAAGGATTTCATGACCGCGATCGTTGGTGACGATCCGGCCATGTATCGAACCGGCGTGGGGATTTTCACGCCCGGCTCCGACATGGCGAACGACGCCGGGATGGAAGTGCTGAACGGTCCGCGAGATCTGGACAAGGTGCGGGCCGCGATCAAGGACGCCGGCTACAACGGCGAAACCACCGTGGTGCTGGAACCGACCGAGCCGCATTATCGCAAGGCGATGTCGGATGTGACCGATGCGATGTTCCGCTCGGTCGGCATCAACGTCGATGCGCAATCGATGGACTGGGGCACCGCGATCGAACGGCGGGAGAACAAGCAACCGGTCGACAAGGGCGGCTGGAGCGCTCTTTGCACCACCGCCAACGGCCTGGACATGCAGACCCCGACGTTGCATTTCCTGCGCACCAATGGCGAGAAGGCCTGGTTCGGCTGGACCAACAGCCCACGCATCGAGGAACTGCGCGCCGCCTGGGTCGATGCGCCGGACATTCCCGCGCAGCGAAAGATCGCCGCCGAGATTCAGCGGCAATGCTGGATCGACGTGCCACATCTGCCTCTGGGCGTTTGGTATCAGCCGATGGCGTGGCAGAACACGATCGATGGCATCCCGGATGGATTTCCATTGTTCTGGGGCGCGCGGCGGGTGTGAACGCCGCGACGCGTTTCTCGTGTCAGCGTCGGGCCGCCTCGTGGCCCGTCTCCGAGGCGGGGTTGACTCCGATGTCGCTGGCGAACGCATTCATGACGCGGCTATAAGCACGAGTGACGTCCCGTGGTTCCGACAAATCGGTACTAAAGTGTTCGACCATTCGGACTTCCAGTCGCCAACCCAGGCGGCCTGACGTTCCAAGAGGTGCGTGCGAAGTCGTGCATCCTTGCCAGGCGCATTGAAGGTCTTGAAGCAAAGTCCCTGAAATTCTCGGCAAGCGGCGAAAAACTCGTCAGTGAACGGAGGTGCCGCGAGGTAAATCTTTTTGTCGAGAGCCCTTTTGAACGCCACGATCGAGGGCGGAGAAAAGTCCCGCCAACCCCCTACGAAGGTAAAGTAGCAAAACAGATCGTTAAACATTGGAGCCATGTCGTCATAAATCGCCAACCGCTTCTCGACGAGCTTCTGACCTTTCCACTGAGCGTATTCAAATCGTTTGGTTATCCGATTGATATGGATTCCACCCACCGCGAGTGCGACGGGCGTCATCAGTCCAGACAGCAATTTGACGATTTCAAGACTGGTCCAGTGACCGGCTTCCATGCGATGCCCCTCTGGCCGGAGCCGTGCCTGCTTCCGCACGTCGCGGCCTTGTGAATGTCCTCCGGATTATCCAGTTGAGTTGTGACACGTCCCCGGTAGGCGGCCTATGGAAACAAAATCGTTCCGATATCGGCGCCGACCCCGCCGTGCGCCTGGCAGTTTGCTCGCGGGTCAGTCGTGATACGCAGTGCCCGGTCAAGACGACCAGCGATGTCAATGCGGCACCGCTCGGCCGCCGTTGCCCCGCGAAGCGGACTCACGACTTCGGCGGCAGCGCGCGCAACGCCTTCTGAAAATCCTCGACCCGCACCGGTGTCTGATCGGCCCACTCAGTTCCCTGCAAGGCATTCGCCGCCGCCTCATACTGGCCATTCACGATCATCTTCCAGGTGTTCGGAAACGTCGCCGTCCACTTTGTTCCGAGCTGGAAATTGACTGAAGCCAGGTACGGAATGAAATCCGAACTGGTGATCCCGGCCCGCGCCGCCTCCGTCCGCGCGGCGGCCAGCGCGGCCGCGCCATCTCGTTGAAAGAACGCATCAACCTGAGCGTCCGTGATCGTATCGCCCACCGTCAGGCCGTCCTCCGGCAGAACAAGGTGCCCGATCCCGACGGTCGGTTTGCCGCGGGTGTCGAGATAGACGATATTCCGCACACCCTCGCGCAATTTCATCAGCGCCTCGAACGCGGCGTCTTCGTCTTGCTCTGACATCTTGCCCCCTGTTCCGCCGGCGCCTTGCTGACCAGCGGACCGCATCCTGACATAAGTCGATGCAGTCATGCAATGTAAAAACGCGAGCGCGTCGCCATCCGTTGGCGATAGGGAGCCATTTATGGCGGCTCCATTTACGTCTGTCTCTTTGTCACGCACTCCAACCCGTCATGGCCGGCGCAAAACGCCGCCATCATCTCGGTGTGTGGGGCGACAGATCACCGGGCCGAGCCCGGTGACGTTTGAGGGTGATGACGGCGAGACCTCAGGGGGGCGTGCCAGACGGAACGGAAATGGCCTAAACACAGGCCCGAGACACCCATCCCATGGAGGAAAACGTGGATTTCACAGGCAAGGTCGTCCTGATCACCGGCGCGGGCAACGGCATCGGCCGGGCCGCCGCGATCGGTTTCGCCACCCGCGGCGCCAAAGTGGTCATCGTCGACCACGACAAGGACGCGGGCGAAGCCACGTCGGGCATCGTGCGCCAGCAAGGCGGCGACTCGCGCTTCGTCGCGGCCGACGTCACGCGGTCCGCCGAAGTCCAGAACTACGTCAAAGCCACGCTCGACGCGTATGGCGCGATCGATTGTTTCTATAACAACGCGGGCATCGAAGGCTCCGTCGCGCCGACGGCGGAATATGATGAGGACATGTTCGATCGCGTCATGGCGGTGAACGTCAAAGGCGTGTTTCTCGGCTTGCGGCACGTGCTGCCGGTGATGATCAGGCAAGGCCGCGGCGCGGTGGTGAACACGGCCTCGGTCGCGGGCCTGGTGGCCTCGCCGGGGATGCCGGCTTACGTGGCGTCGAAACACGCGGTGATCGGCCTGACCAAGACCGCGGCGGGCGAGGTCGCGCGGGCCGGCGTCCGCGTCAACGCGGTGTGTCCCGGACCGATCGATACGCGCATGATCCATTCGCTGGAGGCGATGCTCAATCCCTCCGACCCCGGCAGTGTCGGCAGCCGCTATCAGCAGAATATCCCACTCGGCCGCTACGGGACCGCCGAGGAAATCGCCAACCTGGTGATTTTCCTGTGCTCCGATCTGGCGTCCAACATCACCGGCGCGCAATACGTCGCGGATGGCGGGCGCACCGCGACGGGCGGCGCGGTCACCAACAATCTGGTGCGCTGATTGCGAGGCATCCTGAGTACCGCCGGGGACCTCTGGCATTCGCTCGACAACCTGATCAACGACCGGCCGATCAAGGTCGCGGTGACCGGGTTGTCGCGCTCGGGCAAGACGGTGTTCATCACCTCGCTGATCGCCAATCTGCTGGCGATGGGCACCGGCAAGCCGACGATGCCGGCGTTACGCGCGCATATCGACAAAGGCGGCTCGGAACGGCTGCGGAATATCAGGTTGGTGCCGGCGCGCGCCAGCACCACGCCGCGGTTCGATTATCCGGGGAAGCTGGCCGACCTGGCCGGTGCGCAACCGAAATGGCCGGCGCGCACCGAGGACCTGGCCGAGATCGAACTGGAAATTGAAATCCGCGCCGGCGGCGGGTTGCTTGGCCAGATCCGGTCGATGTCGGGAACACCCAGGCTGCGTCTGGAATTGTTGGATTATCCGGGGGAGTGGTTGCTCGATCTGCCGCTGCTGGCCCTGTCGCACGCGCGATGGTCGGCTGAGACGCTGGCTCGTTTGCGGGAGAAGCCGCGGGTGGACGCAGCGGCCGAGTTTCTGTCATTTATCTCCCATATCGATCCTTCCCGGATTGCCGACGACGCGCTGATCCAGCGCGGGCACGCGTTGTATAAAGCGGCGTTGGAACGCTGCCGAACCGATCACGGCCTGCGATACCTGCAACCTGGGCGTTTTCTGACGATAGGCGCGCGCAACGATGCGCCGTTCATGTGGTTTTTCCCGGCCGATAACCTGCCCGCGAGCCCGGCGCGCAATTCCATCGCCGAGCTGCTGAGCGAGCGGTTCGAGGCTTACAAAACCGAAATCCGCGCCACCTTCTTCGACACGCATTTCCGGGATTTCGACCGGCAGATCGTGCTGGTCGACGCGCTTGGCGCGCTGCACGCCGGCCGCGCGGCGTTCGAGGACACCGAACGCGCCATCGCCGACATCGCCGCCGGACTTTCGGGCGGCGATTCGATCCTGCCACGCTGGCTCGGCGGCAGCGCGATCGAGCGGGTGGCGTTCGTCGCGACCAAAGCGGATCACGTGCCGGAACTGCACCGCGATAATCTGCGCGCCTTGATGCGCGACATGGTGCGCGGGGCAGAGACGCCGTCCGACGCCGTGTCGTATCACGCGGCCGCCTCGGTCGTTTCGACCACGGACGGGTGGGCCGATCAACCCGACGGGCATCGCGACCCGGTCGTCTGGGGCAAGAAACTGGGGGAAACCCAGGCGAGGCCGTATCGGGTCGGCAACGTGCCGATCGCCCACCCGCCCGACAGTTTCTGGTCCGGGCGGTATTTCGAGTTGCCCTCTTTCACCCCGCCGCCGATCGACCCACATGCGGCGAATGGCATCCCGCATCTCGGTCTGGACCGGATTTTGGTCGATCTGATCGGAGACAGGTTATGACCGCGTTCCAGCCTGGCTTCATGGACGATCCGCGCCCGCCGGAGCCGCCGCCGGTCACCGCGGCGACGCTGGAGCGGCCGCTCGATCCGGGCTTCATCGACACCATCAGCGCGCCGCCCGAGGCATTGCCCATGCGCGTTCCGCTGCCTCTCCCGTCTCCGGGTCTTGGGGCGATCGGATGGATCGCGGCTGGGCTTGGCATTTTGGTCGCGGGTGGCTCGCTGCTGTCGCTGATCGGGTTCGTGATCGATCAGATGGCGCGCTCGCCGGTGCTTGGCTGGATCAGTCTGGCGACCGTCAGCGCCGGCGTGCTGGCGGTGCTATGGGGAATTGGCCGGGAAATCCGCTCCTACCGGCGGCTGACGCGGGTCGATGGACTGCGCGCCCGGTTGCGCCCGCCCGGGGTGGCGGTGGAGGTCGCGCGCGCGGAGTGCTCGGCCTGGCTGACGACCGTGGCGGACAGGCTGGCCGATCCCGACAGCATCCGGCTGGCGATGAACGGCTGCGTGACGACCGAGGAAGTCCGTGCCATGCTGGCTCATCGCGCGATCGAACCGTTACGCGAACAGGCCAATGCTCTGGGCGTGCGCGCGGCGTCGCAGGGAGCAGCGATGGTGGCGATCATTCCGTCTCCGGCGCTGGAAGGCCTGGCCGCCGGATTGCGCTCCTTGAAGCTGATCCGGGAGATCGCGTCGCTGTATGGGTTACGCCCAGGATTGAGTGTGACAGTGGGGTTGGTGAGGCGGGCGGCGGTGACGGCGGCGAGTGTGTACGGCGTCAATGAAATCGCCGGGGCGGCGGCGGCGCATTTCCTCGCCGACGCGCCGGTGCTGCGGTCCATCGCCTCGGCCGCGCCCGGGGCTGGGATTACCGCTCGGCGCATTTATCTGTTGGCGCGGACGGTGGCGGAGGCGTGTTCGCCGCTTTAGGGTGTCCCCGCGCGGCCCGCCTGACGAGGCCGCGCACCAGGACGAAACCTCGCGATGTTCCTGAAGAATTGGTGGTACGTGGCGGGGTGGAGCCACCAGGTGACTCCGGGCGAGATCGTCGCGCGAACGATCGTGGGAGACTCCATCATTCTTTACCGCGCTGGAAGTGGCGGGATCGCGGCGCCGCGGGATCTCTGTTGCCATCGTTTCGCGCCGCTGTCGCGCGGCCGTATTGAGGGCGACGATATTCGTTGCATGTACCATGGCCTTAAATTCTCCGCCTCCGGTGCCTGCGTGGAAATTCCCAGCACGGATAAAATCCCGGCCGGTGTCGCGGTTCGCTCGTATCCCGTGCTGGAGCAAGATCGCTGGATCTGGGTATGGATGGGCGATCCGGCGCGCGCCGATCCCGCGCTCATTCCGCGAGCGATCGGACATGGAGATCCGGCGTACGTTGTGAATACCGGCGAACTTCATTACGATGCCAATTATCAGCTCATTCACGACAACCTCCTGGACCTCACTCATCTCAGCTACGTCCACGAAAAAACACTGGGCCGTAACAACTCCGCCTGGGGGCGCACGCAGCCGGATTTCACGCCGCTGGATCATGGCGTGCGGGTGAAGCGGTGGCTGCGCGATACGCCGGCGGCCTCCTACGCGCCCATGCCGGATGGAACGAAGGTGGATCAATGGTCGGCTTGCGATTTCGTCGTGCCAGGGGTCTTCCTGCTCCGATCGTCCGGCTACCCCGTCGGTACCGCCGAGCGGTTTCCGGATGGACCGGCCGGTCTCGAACCGCTGTACGAGACCGTCACGTCGCAGGCGGTAACGCCGGTCACGGAGACCAGCACGATCTATTATTACTCGGGCGGGCAGCCGGCGCGGCAGGCGGCGGAGGCGAAGTTACGACTGCAAATCGAGATGTTCGGCGTGGCGTTCCGGGAGGACAAGGACATGATCGAGGCGCAACAGAAGATCATCGACGCCTCCGGAGGCGATGCGATGATGACGTTGTCGTTCGATCGTTCGGTCGCTCAGTTCCGGCGGTTGATGGCGAAGTTGATCGAGGCGGACGGTTCGGCGTCGCGATAAATCGCGGGTCGCGTCGTTTCGAGGGCCATGGCATCATGCGGGTTCCGTGATTCGAACCTGGACCGGTGAATGGCAATGACCCACAAAACCGTTCGCACCCCCGTGCTGGAGATCGCGTATTCGGAAACCGGTCCCCAGAATGGGCCGCCGGTTATCCTGCTGCACGGTTTCCCCGACGACATCCATAGTTATGACGGCGCCGCCCCACTGCTGGCCGAGCGCGGCTGGCGGGTTCTGGTACCCTGGTTGCGCGGCTATGGGCCCACGCGGTTCTTGTCGCCGGAGACGCCGCGGTCGGGCGAGCAGGCCGCATTGGGCAAAGACCTGCTGGACTTCATGGACGCGCTGGCGATCGATCGGGCGGTACTCGGAGGATACGACTGGGGCGGACGGGCGGCCTGCGTGGTCGCGGCGCTGTGGCCGGAGCGGGCGCGGGCGCTGATGTCGATCAACGGCTACAACATCCAGAACATCGCGGCGTGCTTGCAACCGGCACCGGCCGAGCAGGAATATGCCCACTGGTACCAATGGTATTTCAACACCGAGCGCGGGCGGGCCGGCCTGTCCGCGAACCGCCACGCGATCTGCAAGCTGCTCTGGCGCCTGTGGTCCCCAAACTGGGCTTTTTCCGACACCGTCTACGACACCACCGCGGCGAGCTTCGACAATCCGGATTTCGTCGATGTGGTGATCCAGTCGTACCGGCACCGGCATCAGAACGCGCCCGGCGATCCGGCTCTGGCGGCGATCGAGGCACGGCTCGCGGCGCAACCTTCCATCACGGTGCCGGCCATTGTGCTCCACGGGGAGGCGGATGGGGTTGGGCCGGTGGCGGGCTCCGCGGAGCATGCCCGGCACTTCACGCACAGCTATGAGCGGCGGGTCATCCCGGTCGCGGGCCATTTCCTGCCGAACGAGGCGCCCGAGGCGATCGTTCAGGCGATTTGCGACCTGGGACAGCGAAGCTGAGGCTTGCGCGATACCGCGCCCTGCCCTCATTCTGCGCCGCACAAGAGTCGCGGCGAACGTCGCGAGACAGGAGAGGCATCGATGACCACCAGATTCGGCCGCCGTCGTTTGGCGGGCGCCGCCGCGTTGCCGTTGCTTGGGCTGACCGGCCTCGGCGTCAG
Organism: Acetobacteraceae bacterium; assembly: GCA_003164305.1. The sequence continues at coordinate 1,473 of PLSZ01000072.1, read as the reverse complement.
CATGATGGGCACGGCCCATGCGGAATCGGCGAACGAGAGCACATTCGACCGGGTGCGCCGGACCAAGGCGCTGCGGATCGCGGTGTTGCCGGGGGAAATCCCGTATTTCTTCAAGGATATCGTCAGCGGCTCCTGGAGCGGGGCGTGCATCGACATGGCGAACGACATCGCCAAGGTGTTCGACGCGAAGCTGGAATACGTCGAGTCCACCTATGGCAACTCGGTGCTCGATTTGCAGTCGAACAAAGTGGACCTGGCGTTCGCGCTGAATCCGACTCCGGCGCGGGCGCTGTCGATTGGGTTCACCCATCCGATGATCATTCACCCCTTCGGCTGCGTCGCCAGAAAGGGCCTGGAGCCGAAGACGTGGTCCGACATCAACAAGCCGGACATCAAGATCGTTTACGATATCGGGTCGTTGCACGAAACGGCGGCGAAACGGTACTGCGCCAAGGCACAGTTGACCGGCTTCAAAAGCCGCGACGAGTGCTTGCTGAACATGCAATCGGGCCGCGCCGACGTGCATATCCTGGCCGCCATTCTGGGCTTGTCGGAGGTCGCCAAGAACCCGACCATCGGCGCCTATTACCTGCTGACCGAGCCGCTGGTCGCGCTGCCGAGCTGTCTGGGCATTCAGCGCGAGCCCGACATCCGGTTTCAGGATGTCCTCAATGCCTGGCTCGACATGGCGCGCGGCAGCGGGCAAATCCGGGAATGGATGTTGGGCGGGCTGGCGAAGGCCGGGGTCAATCCGGATCAGGTGCCGGCGGCGTTGACGTTCTGATCGGGCAACGGGTCCCATGCATTACCAATGGGACTTTCCCTTTCTGCTCCGCTACGCGCCGTTGTTCTGGAAAGGCGTGGGGGTCACGCTGGCCTACACGGCCGGATCGATTTTCCTCGGGCTGATCCTGGGTTTGCTGATCGGTCTGGGCCGTCTGGCCCGTACCAGCTGGGCGAGTTTGTCGGCCATTCCGGTGACCCGTTGGCCCGTTTCGGTGGCGTTCTGGACGTTCCCGCTGCAATGGTGCCTGGTGGCGTTCGTCGAGGCGTTTCGCTGTACGCCGTTGCTGGTGCAGATCGTTTGGGTTTACTACGCGTTGCCGGTTTTGCTCGGGGTGCAAATCCCGGCCGTGGTCGCCGCGGTGATGACGTTGTCGTGCTATACCGCCGCGTTCTACGCCGAAATATTCCGGGGTGGCATCATGTCGATCGAGCGCGGGCAATGGGATGCCGCGCGCGCTTTGGGGCTGCGGCCGTGGATCATGATGCGGCAGGTGATTTTGCCTCAGGCGGTGCGGCGCATGATCCCGCCGTTCGTCAATCAGTCGATCACGCAGTTGAAGAATACGTCGCTGGTATCGACGATCGCGGTGCCGGATTTGCTGTATAACGGCACGCTGATCACAGCGGATACGTACCGGCCGCTGGAGGTTTATACGGTGGTCGCGGTGATCTATTTCGTGCTGCTGT
>PLSZ01000085.1:39115-52259 GCA_003164305.1 Acetobacteraceae bacterium | reverse complement strand
GGACCTCGTCTCATACGCGCGCGGAAATCTTCGCCGCGACCAGCAAGTTCAAGATCCCCTGCGCGCCGGTGCGCGATCTGGAGGAGTTGCTGAACGACCCCCATATGCACGGCCGCGGCATGCTGGAGGTGGTCGATCATTATGACTACGGACCGGTCGTGCTGCCGAACTCGCCGTTGCGGTTTCATGGCACGGACACGGTGCCGACGCGGGTCAGTCCGCGGGTCGGCGAACACAACGACGACGTCTATGGTGGTTGGCTGGGTTTGTCCGCCGACGAATTACAGCGGCTGCGCGACGCGGGAGCGATCTGACATGGAAGATGCCACGGAAGCCGCGCCGAACGGCCGCGTGTTGCTGAAAATGCGCGACAACGTCGCGGTGTTGACGTTGAACGACCCGAGCGTGCTGAACGCGTTCGGATTTAAGTTGCGCGCGGACATGACATGGGCTTTGGATCAGCTTGAGACCAGCGGCGCGCGCTGTCTGATGATCACCGGCTCTGGGCGGGCATTTTGTTCCGGGGCCAATCTGAACGATCCGGACCGGCCGCCNNTCGTCACCGCGATCAACGGGATCGCGGCGGGGGCGGGGATGAGTCTCGCGCTGATGGGGGATATTCGTATCGCGGCGACTTCCGCGTCGTTCCTGCAGGCGTTTGCCCGGATTGGGTTGGTGCCGGATTGCGGGTCGTCTTACGTGCTGCCGAGGATGATCGGGATGGCGCGGGCGATGGAGTTGTCGTTGCTCGCGGATCGGTTGCCGGCGGAAACGGCGCTCGCCTGGGGCATGATCAATCGGGTGATCGACGATCCGGACCTTCTGGGCGCGGCGATGGAGATGGCGCTGCGCCTGGCGGAGGGTCCGGCGTCGCTGACGCTGATCCGCAAGATGTATTGGGCCAGTCTGGAGAATTCGTACGAACAGCAGCTTGATCTGGAGGCGAAATATCAGATGCAGGCGGGTCTGACCGCGGATTATACCGAGGGCGTGACGGCGTTTCGGGAGAAGCGGCGGACGCGGTTCACCGGGCGATAATCAATCGCTGCCTTGTGGGGCGCGGAAGCCGCCGACGCCGCGCTCGATCTCGGTCACGTGTTTCGGGCGGAAGCCGCCGGGGTCGTTCAGGCCGCAGGAATGGGCGATGACTTCGACGTCCTCGCGGATGCGCATGGCGTAACGAGCGACCCGCGCGGCCTTGTCGGTGGGGTCGAGGCCGGAGATCAATCGCTCCTCGGAAGATGTTACGCCAGTGGGACATTTGCCGCTGCCGCACTTCATCGCCTGGATGCAGCCCAGTGAAAACATGAAGCCTCGGGCGGAGGAAACGAAATCGGCGCCCATGCAGAGCGCCCATGCGACTTTGTCCGGAGTGATCAATTTGCCGGAGGCAACGATACGAACCCGATCCGTCAGGCCGAAGCGTTCCCTGGCAGCCGCGACCTGTGGCAAAGCGAGGGTGATGGGCATGCCGACATAGTCCATGAGCGAGGCGGGCGCCGCACCGCTGCCGCCTTCTCCGCCGTCGATCTGGATGTAATCGGGGCAGCCCTCGGGGCGCGCGGTGCATTCGGTGAACCAGTCGTCGAGGAATGTCGGGTCGCCGGCGACGAACTTCACGCCGACGGGCTTGCCGGTGACGGTGCGGACGCGGTTCACGAAGGCGCCGAGTTCGCGGACGTTGGCGATATCCTTGTGGCGGTTGGGACTGATGCTGTCCTGGCCGACCGGGATGCCGCGAATGTCGGCGATCTGTTGAGTGACTTTGACGCCGGGCAGGATGCCGCCTTTGCCGGGTTTGGCGCCTTGCGCGAGTTTGACTTCGAACATGCGCACCTGCTGATGCGCGGCGATGGCGCGGAGTTTTTCTTCCGACAGGTTGCCGTCGGCGTCTCGCACGCCATATTTCGCTGTGCCCATCTGCATGATGACGTCGCAGCCACCTTCAAGATGGTTTGGCGCGAGGCCGCCCTCGCCGGTTGCCATCCAGATATTCGCGACTTTCGCACCACGGGACAGAGCGGAGACGGCGGCGTGGCTTAATGCGCCATAGCTCATGCCGCTGATGTTGAAGAAACTCATTGCCTGATAGGGGGAGCGGCAGGCGCCCGGCCCTTCGGCGACGCCGATTTGCTTGCCGGCCCAGGGACGCTTTTCTTCGTCGAGAATGGGGAAGGCGGCGTTGCGGAAGATGAAGGGAGGGACGTTCTCGCTGCCGAAACTCCGGAGATTCGAAACGCCCTTGGCGGAGCGGTAGACCCAGGATCGTTCCAGGCGGTTGAATGGACGCTCCGACCAGTCGGGGAGGTATTGGTATTGCCGCATGTATTCGCCGAGGGTCTCGGCGAAATAGCGGAAATACCCGACGATCGGGAAGTTGCGCAGGATCGTGTGGGTGGTCTGGCGGCGGTCGTGAATGTAAAGCGCCGTCAGGGCCAGCAGGATCAGCACAACGATGAAGATGGTCAGCATAAGATCTCCTCCCGTGGCGCGCCCGTCCCTCATTCGGTCTGGGGACGGCCGTGTCGTATGACACCGGTTAAGGGCGTCGCGTGAAGGAGTATATCTCAACCGCGTGAAAAATTCTCTGGTTTCGCGATCCGGTCAACGACCTTGGTCGGTATCCTCATTCTCCGGCGTTTTATCGCCGCCCGCGTCGGGGGTTGGATTCGGGTGCCATTCCGCGAGGATGTCGCCACCGAAGTTGGTGCCTGCATTATCGCAGGTGATCTGTCCGGTCGCCGGATCAACCGTCGCCGGAATGCGCAAGGGATTCCACACGGACGCGAATTCCGGCGGTGGTTGTTGGCCCTCGGGGACGAAAACGGCACGGAGCACCAGGACGTCCGGTCCGGGTGTGGGGCGATCAGGCGGATCAGACAACGAAACACTTCCTTTGTTCATGTTTCGTGTTTATCGCTCCACCGCGGTCTCGCGCCAAGTGGTTTCAGGCGTCCGCTGCCGCCTTGCGCGCCATCGCTTCCTCGGGTGAGGAAATGCCGCCGTGCGCGGCCGACCAGGCCACCGGATCTTCCAGGAAGCGGCGCACGTCGGACAGGTTTGTGTCGGAGAAAGCGGGCCGGTCCTTGCAGGCCTCCAGCACGTCCCACCAGGTGCACAGATGGTGCAGCGCGATATCCATGCGCGCCAGGGTTTCGAAGGCGCCGGGGAAAACCCCATAAAAGAACACGACAAACGCGTGATTGACGATCGCGCCGGCATCGCGCAGCGCGTTGGCGAACTGGATTTTGGACTGGCCGTCGGTGGTCAGATCCTCCACCAGCAGGGTGCGCTTGCCCTCGGGCACGTCGCCTTCGATCAGCGCCTGGCGGCCGAAGCCTTTGGGTTTCTTGCGCACATAGGCCATCGGCGCGGCCATGCGGTCGGCGATCCAGGCGGCGAAGGGAATTCCCGCCGTCTCCCCGCCAGCGACCACTTCAATCGACTCGAATCCGACATGACGATCGATCTTCTCCACCGCCAGATCGCAAATCTTTGAGCGCGCGCGCGGGAAATAGATGATTCGGCGGCAATCGATGTAGACCGGCGATTTCCAGCCCGAGGTGAAGGTGAACGGTTCCTCGGGGCGAAATTTAATCGCCTCGATCTCCAGCAGAATGCGCGCGGTGGTCAGCGCGGCATCGCGGTCCCACTCGGTGGCGGCGGTCGTTCCCTGCGCTGGCTTGGCCATATCCGTCTTGTCCTTTATCCCTGGCGATGCGCCTCTGATAACATGACGAAGGAGACAGTCCATATGGCCCGCACTCACCGCATCGCGGTCCTGCCCGGCGACGGCATNNGAGACCTATAAGGAAACCGGCCTGATGATGCCGGCCGATGGGTTGGACCAGTTGGCGAAGTCCGACTCGGTGCTTCTGGGCGCGGTCGGCTGGCCGGGGGTGCCGGATCACGTGTCGCTGTGGGGGCTGCTGATCCCGATCCGCCGCGGCTTCGACCAATACGCGAACGTGCGGCCTTGCAAGTTGCTGCCGGGCGTGCGCACGCCGTTGGCGAACCGCACCGAAGCGGACATCGATTTTTATGTGGTGCGGGAGAATACGGAAGGCGAATACTCGTCGGTCGGCGGGCGCATGTTCGAGGGGACGGAACGGGAGTTCGTGTCGCAGCAGAGCGTGTTTTCGCGTGTTGGCGTCGACCGGATCCTGAAGTTCGCGTTCGAACTGGCGATGACCCGTCCGAAGAAGCACGTGACCTCGGCGACCAAGTCGAACGGCATCATTCACACGATGCCGTACTGGGACGAGCGGTTCGCCGAGATGGGGAAAGCGTATCCGGAGATCCGCACGGATCAGTACCACATCGATATTTTGTGCGCGCATTTCGTTCAGCATCCGGATTGGTTCGATGTGGTTGTCGGTTCGAACCTGTTCGGCGACATCCTGAGCGATCTGGGCCCCGCGGTGGCGGGATCGATCGGCATCGCCGCGTCGGCCAACATCAATCCGGAGAAGAAATTTCCTTCAATGTTCGAACCGGTGCATGGCTCGGCGCCTGACATCGCGGGAAAATTCATCTGCAATCCGATCGGTCAGATCTGGTCGGCGGCGTTGATGCTGGAGCATCTGGGCGAAGCCGACGCGGGCAAGGCGATCGTCGATGCGATCGAAACCTTGCTGCGGGAAAGTGGGCCCAAGACGCGGGACATGGGCGGTCAGGCGGGCACCGCGGATGTGGGCACGGCGATCGCTGAACTGGTCGCGGCGGGTTAACTCAGGAGGAGACAAACCATGGATTTCACCGGGAAAGTGGCGCTGATCACTGGCGGTGGCGGCGGTATCGGGCGCGCGACGGCTTTGGCCTTCGCGTTGCGCGGGGCGAAGGTGATGGTGGTGGATCACGACGTGGAGGCCGGCCGTGTCACCACCGATATCGTCGCGCAACGCGGCGGTGATACGAAGTTCGTGGCGGCGGACGTCACGAAATCCGCGTCGGTCCGGGACTATGTCCAGGCGACGTTGGACGCTTACGGGCGCATCGATTGCTTCTTCAACAACGCCGGCATCGAGGGCAAGGTCGTTCCGATTCAGGACTACGATGAGGACGTGTTCGATCAGGTGATCGCGGTCAATCTGAAGGGCGTTTTTCTGGGTATGCGGCATGTTCTGCCGGTGATGTTGAAGCAAGGCGGCGGCACGGTGGTGAACACGGCCTCGGTCGCGGGGTTGTTCGGCGGGCCGGGGATGCCGGCTTATGTGGCGTCGAAACATGGCGTACTGGGCTTGACAAAAGTCGCATCGAGCGATGTCGCGCCGCATGGCATTCGGGTGAACGCGGTCTGCCCAGGACCAGTGGAGACAAGAATGATGCGGTCGTTGGAAGCGCAACGAAATCCGGACGATCCGGAGCGTGTGCATCAGGCGTACAGCGCCACGATGCCGACCGGCCGCTATACTCTGCCGGAGGAAGTGGCGGGGGTGGTGCTGTATCTTTCCTCGGAGATTTCGGGCAATGTAACCGGTACGCATATCGTCATCGATGGCGGCCGCTCCGGCTCCGGCGGCGCACCCGCGACGCGGCGTTAAAAGAACAAGGAGGACAAGATGGACGACGTTTTTGAGATCATGAGCACGACCCGTTCCATGCGGCGGTTGAAGCCCGATCCCGTTCCCGACGCGTTGATCGAAAAAATTCTCCACGCCGGACTGGGCGCCGCGAACGGCGGGAACACGCAAAAGTGGCGCTTTATGGTGGTCAAGGACCCGGCGATCAAGAAGGCCGTACAGGTCTGGTACAAGAAAGCGTTCGATGAGGTCGTCGGGCCGCGTTACGCGAGCAGCGCACCACCTCCAGGGGTGACCGGGGACAAGTATAAGCGTCAGCATGGCGCCGTCGAATATCTGACGGATCATTTCCATGAAGCACCAGTCTGGATCGTCGCTTGTCTGGAGGACGGCCCGACGCCGAACCGGTCGGCGGGCGCGTCGGTTTATCCCGCCGTCCAAAACATGCTGCTCGCGATTCGCGCTCTGGGCCTGGGCTCGACATTGACCACGCGGCATCTGCAATTCGAGAAGGAAGCCGAGGCGGCGCTTGGCCTGCCGCCGGGGGTGCACTCTTATGCGATCCTTCCGGTTGGGTATCCAATGGGCAAGTTCGGTCCGACCGGCCGGGGCAAAATGTCCGACTTCGTGTTTGGCGATAAGTACGGGGAGACCTGGGCTCCTTTGGCGGGGTCGTGATGGCGCGCGTTCCGCAAATCGCGTCCCGGAACGATGTTCCGGAGGCGGACCGGCATGTCGCCGATCAGGTGGTGGAGGTGTTCGGCCGCATTCGCGGACCCTTCAGTATTTTGCTGCATAGTCCCGACCTGGCGGAACGGCTGCTGCCGATGGTGCCGTTCAGCCGCAAGGCAACGGTGGTTGAGGGTCGTCTGCGGCTGGTCGGTATCCTCGCCACGGTGCGGGAGAAAGAAGCCGACTACGTGTGGGCCGCGCAGGTTCGGGTGGCGCGGGACAATGGGGTGAGCGAGGCGTCGCTGAATGTGCTGCGCGCGAGGGGGCCGTTGAGTGAATTGCCCGCCGACGAACAGGAGGTGGCTCAGTACGCGCGGCAACTGGTGCTGTCGAACCGGGTCGAGCAGAGCGTGTTCGATACGTTGCAGACGAAATACGGCACGAAATGGCTGGTGGAATTAACCGCGATTATGAGCTTCTACGGCGCGCTGTCAGGCGTGGTGAACGCGTTCGAGGTACCGGTTCCCGATGCCGATGGGGATCGCTTCTGACATGACGGCCCAGGGGATTTATCAGAACTTCGCCATCGACCGCGTGGTTTACGGCAAACCCGCGGCCGAGGTTCTGGTCGCCGAGGCGACTCGGTTGGGGGCGAAACGAGTCTTCCTGCTGGTCAGCCGCACGCTCGGTCGGGAAACCACGTGGGTCGCGGATATGCGGGCCGCTTTGGGCGATCGTTACGCGGGGCCGTTCGACGGAATGCCCTCGCATACGCCGCGGCAGTCGGTGCTGGACGCGACCGCGGCGGCGCGACAGGCCGGCGCGGACCTGATCGTTACGTTTGGTGGCGGGTCCGGCACCGACGCGGGGAAGATGGTGCGCCTGGCGTTAAAGCATGACATTCGGGCGATCGAGGACTTCGACCGGTTCGTGGTGCGGGTGGCGCCCGATGGCTCCCGCGCGTTGTTGGATTACGCGGCGCCGGATGTGCCGCAGATCGCGATTCCGACGACGTTATCGGGCGGCGATTTCAATCCCTCGGCGGGGGCGACCGACACGCGGACGATGTTGAAGGAGATTTACCGGCATCCTAAGTTGGTGCCGAGCGTGATCGTGCTGGACCCGGCGGTGACGGTGCGGACACCGCAATGGCTGTGGCTGTCGTCGGGCGTTCGCGCGCTGGATCACGCGGTCGAAACGGTTTGCGCCGAACAGGCCGATACACGGTCAATGTTGGAGGCGTTGCCGGCGATTTCGCTGCTGGCGAGCGCGTTGCCTCGGACCTTTAACGACCCGACCGACCTGGGCGCGCGATTGGACGCGCAACTCGCGGTTTGGTTGTCGATGGAGCACAACCGGTTCGGGGTCTCGATGGGCGCCAGTCATGGGATTGGCCATGTGCTTGGCGGGACCTGTAACGTTCCGCACGGTTACACATCCTGCGTGATGCTGCCGACGGTGCTGCGGTACAACGAAAGCGCCAACGGGGAACGACAGGCGAAGGTGGCGGCGGCGTTCGGACGTCCCGGCGAACCGGCGTGGCGCGTGGTGGGGGAGTTTATCGCGGGTCTGGGGCTACCTCGGAGCCTCGGCGCGGTCGGCGTGACGGAGGATCGGTTCGAGACCGTGGCGAAAGCGGCGCTGCTGGATCATTACCTGCACACGAATCCGCGGCCGATCCATGGGATCGACGACATCATGAAAATCCTGCGGATGGCGGCCTGATCAGGCCGCCACCGCCAGAGGTTCCCGCTGACGGATCATATCCGAGGCTTTTTCCGCGATCATGATGGTCGCCGCGTTGGTATTGCCGGACACCACGGTCGGCATCACCGAGGCATCGACGACGCGCAGGCCGTCAACGCCTCGGACCCGCAGTTCCGCGTCGACGACGGCCGTCGGGTCGCCGCCCATTTTGCAGGTGCTGGTCGGATGAAACACGGTGCCACCGTTTTCCCGTGCGTAGGTCAGCAATTGTTCGTCGGTCGTGATATTTGGTCCCGGAACATATTCCGACTCGATGTAATTCCGCATGTGCGATGAAGCCAGAAGGCCGCGGGCCAGTTTGAGGCCGTCGATGATGGTGCGTTGGTCGGTGAGGGTGGAGAGATAATTCGGCCGCATGGCCGGAGCCTCGGCGGGGTTGGCGGATTTCAGCCGAATCTCGCCACGGCTTTCCGGTCGCAATTGATAGGCGATGACGGTGAACCCCGACCACGGATGCAGCCCGTCCTGCGGCCGGTTGGCGCTGAACGTGGCGATCGAGAGCTTGATGTCAGGTGTCGCCAGCTCGGGCCGCGTGCGCGCGAACAGCGCGACATCTCCGGTAATCACCGTCAGCGGGCCGCGGCGAAACATGAAGTAATCCAGACCGGCTTTCAACTTTTTGAAGTTGCTTTGCATTACGTCGTTGAGCGTGATCGGGAAGGAACACTTCAACTTGATGGGGGCGGAATAATGGTCCTGCAGGTTCTGGCCGACGCCGGGCGAATGATGAACCACTGGAATACAGCATTCCGCCAGGTGGTCCTGAGGACCGACGCCGGACAGCATCAGGATTTGCGGGGAGCCGATCGCGCCGCCGCACAGAATGACTTCCTTGCGCGCTCGCACCGAGCGGATCGCGCCGTCCTGGCGGAATGCCACGCCGACCGCGCGTTTGCCGTCGAACAGCACTTTCTGGGTATGCGCGCCGGTCAGTACCTGGAGATTGGATCGGTTACGCACCGGATGCAGATATCCGACAGCGGTGGAGCAACGTTTGCCGTCGCGGGTTGTGGTCTGGTGATAGCCGACGCCTTCCTGATCGCGGCCGTTGAAGTCGTCGTTACGCTGGTAGCCGGCGTCGGCGCAGGCCTTGATGAACGCCTCGGCCAGAGGGTGGCCGTCTTTTACGTCAGATACGCACAAAGGCCCGCCGGTGGCGTGGAACTCGTCCTCACCACGTGTCTGGTGTTCGGCGCGGCGGAAATAGGGCAGCACGTCACCGGATCCCCAACCGGGATTGCCGAGTTGGCGCCAATGGTCGAAGTCCGCGTGCTGGCCGCGGATGTAAACCATGCCATTGATCGATGACGATCCACCCAGCACTTTGCCGCGCGGCCAGAAGATCTTGCGTCCAGCCGCGCCCGGGTCTGGTTCGGTTTCGTAACACCAATTGACTCGCGGATCGGCGAAGGTCTTGCCGAAACCAAGGGGAATGTGAATCCACATGTTTTTGTCTTCGCCGCCAGCTTCCAGCAGGATGACCTTGGCCGACGGGTCTTCCGACAGCCGCGCGGCCATCACGCACCCGGCTGAGCCGGCGCCGACAATGACGTAGTCTGCTTCAGTGCTGTCCTGAGCCATTTTGGTTCCCTTTTCCGTCACGCGGCCAATGCGACCCGGCCGCGGATCATATCGACCGCCTTTTCGCCGATCATGATGGTCGCGGCGTTGGTATTGCCGGATGCCACGGTCGGCATGATGGAAGCATCGACGACGCGCAAGCCCTCGATCCCGTGCACACGCAGCTCCGGATCGACAACGGCCATCGGATCGTTGCCCATCCGGCACGTGCTGGTGGGATGAAACACGGTGCTGCCGAACTGGCGCGCGTAATTCAACAGGTCGTCGTCGGTCTTTACGTCGGGGCCGGGCCGGAACTCGGACTCGATGTAGCGCTCGAAATGTTTCGTCGCCAGAATGCGCCGAATCAGCTTCAATCCGTCCACCACGGTGCGCTGGTCGTTCGAATCGGACAGATATCGCGGCACGATCGACGGAGAGGCGGCGGCGTCCAGCGATTTCAGCCTGATCTCGCCCCGGCTGTCCGGCCGCAACTGATACACGATCACCGTGAAGCCCGAGAATTTGTGCAGTCCCGTCGCTGGATTATCGGAACTAAACGGGGAGATGGCGATCTTTACGTCCGGTGTCGCGAGCTCCGGCCGGGTGCGTGCGAACAACGCGCAGGGACCCGCCGCCATGGTCAACGGGCCATCACGAAACACCAAATACCGCATGCCGACCGCGAGCTGTTTCAACGGACTCATCATCACGTCATTGAAGGTGATCTTTTCCTTGCAACGCAATTTCACGGCCGCGGAATAGTGATCCTGCAGACATTGCCCCACGCCAGGCAGATCGTGCACGACATCGACGCCCTTCTCCGCCAGATGCGCGGCGGGTCCAATGCCGGAGAGCAACAAAATATGCGGCGAGCCGATGGCGCCGCCACTGAGGACCACCTCGCGACGCGCGCGTACGGTTTTCGCGACGCCGTTTACGCGGAACGCGATGCCGACGGCTCGATTGCCTTTGAACAGGACACGCTCGGTCAACGCGCGCGTGATGACGCGCAAATTGGGCCGCTTCATCGCCGGATGCAGATAGCCGACCGCGGTAGAGCAACGTTTGCCGTTGCGAGTGGTGGTCTGTTGGTAGCCGACGCCCTCCTGCTTCTCGCCATTGAAATCATCGTTACGGGGAAAGCCAAGTTCTTCGGCGGCGCTGACGAGGGCGTCGCAAATCGGATGACTATAGGTGGCGTCCGACACGGACAGCTTGCCATCGGTGCCGTGCCACTCGTCGCTACCGCGCATGTTGTGCTCGGCGCGTTTGAAATAGGGCAGCACGTCGGCGGCGGACCAGCCGGGATTGCCCAGTTGACGCCAGTGATCGAAGTCTTCGTGCTGACCGCGGATGTAGACCATGCCGTTGATNNGGGAATGTGGATCCAGAAGTTCGTGTCCTCACCGCCGGCTTCCAGCAGGATCACTTTGGTCGCCGGGTCCTCGCTCAACCGGGCCGCCATCACGCAGCCAGCCGATCCAGCGCCAACGATGACGAAATCCGCTTCCAGTAATTCTCCCGAACCGCTCATGTCGTTTCCTCCGGCCTTTGCGTGGCAGGCTAACCGCGATGACGCGCGGCGACAAATCCCGACCGCTTTAAGCGTCCGTTAACCTCCGCCGGTCAATCTGACCGCTGACATCCCGAATCCTCCGCATGACCCTGAAGACTTTGTTCGCGATCCCGATCGCCGTCATCCTGCTGGTGACCCTGGCCCTGGCCGGGATGCTCGCGACTCAGGGTTGGTCCAGCCAGGCGCGTGGTAAGGCCGCGGTCGAGGCTGTCGAGCACATGCGGCTTCTGTTGCGCCTCGAGGCGCGACTGAGGCTGGAACGTGTCGTTACCAACTTCGCGCTTGGCAAGCAGTATCCGTCGGATCCAGTGAAGCAACGGCTGGGGGAGACGCGGCGTGAAACGGATCGGGGAATCGCCGAGATCTACGCCAGGTTGNNATTTTAAAATTAACAATGTGTATCGGCCGGAACCGTATCTGGCAAACGTCGCGGCCGGATTGACCGAGGTGCGGGCGGCGATTGATGCGTTTCTCGCCGGCGGGCAAGGCGCGCGGGGCTTTCAGGTACTCAATACGATGATGCCGCGGATGATCGCGGTCGCACAGGGGCTTGATGTCCCGTTGGAGCAAGCGAGTCTCGCCGTGACGGCCGCCGACCCGACATTATCCGGCCTGCTGACTGAAGACCGGCTGTCGGCTTCACTACGAGACCAGATCGGGTTGGTCGCGTCTCTGCTGCTTCCACGATACAGTACCGGCCAGAAGCCGACCGAAGCGGATAAGGAACAACTGCTAATTCTGTTGGCTCGAGCGTCTTATTTGACACGGCTGATCGGCGACACGATTGAGGTCGCCGGCGCGACCGAGCAAATTCGCGCCTCCCTCGCCGCTCTCAACGCCATCGATCTCGCGGCCATTCCTGGGCGGCTGCGCGAAGCGGCCGATGCTTCGCGGCCAGTCGACGACCCTGGAGAACTGCCACCGCAGCTTGTGCTGGTGCCGTGGGGTGAGCGGATCAACGGCTTGCGCAATGCCATCGTGGAGGCGACGATGGAGCGTGTGACGGTGCGGCGCACAGAGCGGGAGATGCGATTCGATATCGTCCTGGCCGCGTTTGGCGCGGTGTTGTTCGCGGTTCTGGAATCGATCGTGTTGCTGAGCCAACGCGTGGTCACGCCGCTGGCGCAACTGGGGATCGCGATCACCCGAATTGCCGCCGGAGATCGTGGCGTCCCGCTGAAAATGCAGTCTGGCACGCGGGAAATATCCGAAATGGTGACGGCGGTTGAGACTCTGCGACAGGCGGCTCTGGTCGCCGACGCGGCCTCCTTGCGACAACGCATGACAATCCGGCATCGTGTTGAAGTGTTGCGGGAGGCGTTGGGCATCGCGCGCACGGTGCAGGCGCCGGCGCATGCGTTGGAGCGTGGTGTCGCCAGGTTGTCGGAAGGGATCGACGCGACAATCGCGATGATCAGCGCCGCGAGGGCCGCGCCACCTTCAACTCTGGAGGCCGCGGCCGACGCGGTTCGAGTTGGGTTGGCGGAGATGCGCGAAACCGCCGCCGAACTTGACGCGTCTTTCGCGGCCGCGCGATTGGCGCAGACAGAGGATCGGCCGGAGGCGGAATACATGGCCCACATCCGCGCGGTGCAGACGGAAGTCGATAGACGAGACCTGGCGGTTCGCGGGTTTATACTGCCCAGTTTGGTGGCGTTGAGGGATGCGGCGGCGGCCGCGTGCGGGCCTGAGGCGGGGAAGCATGGCGCGGCATTGCACGATCTGGTCAGCGATCAGTTCGAACGCGTTGAAGAAACCGTCGCGGTGATGGCCTCAATGCGCGACGCGGTCACGCGAGCGGCGGCGATCGTGCGGGCCCTGGCAACGGATGAAACGTCGCTGGCCGCGTGAGGCCGGTTTCCTGGTCAACGGGAGCGGCGTAGTCTGCGCGCCGGAACCAACCGGGAGGGCATGCAATGGCCGTCGAGCAGAAGGCGTATCCGCATCCGCACGTGAACGAAGCGTGGCTGGCGCGGTTGCGCGAGGACATTCTGGAACCGGAGCTGCCGATCATCGACGCGCATCACCACATGTGGGAGCGCGC
>PLSZ01000085.1:2440-39006 GCA_003164305.1 Acetobacteraceae bacterium | reverse complement strand
GCTGGAGGCGCATGTCGCCGCTGGTCGGGGCCGTTTCCGCGGCATCAGGCAAAGTGCCGGTTGGGATCCCGCGATTCTCACGCAGACCTCGGCGCCCGCGCAGCCGGGTTTGCTGGTCGATCCGGCGTTCCGGGCGGGTATCGCGCGGTTGCGCCGGTTTGGGTTGTCTTATGAAAGTTCCTTGTATCATCCACAGCTTCCCGAACTCGCGGCGTTGGCGCGAGCGTTTCCCGAGCAGCCGATCCTGGCCAATCATTGCGGCGGTTATATCGCGATCGGTCCGCACGGGGAGGATCTGGCGGAGACATTCTCTCGTTGGCGTCAGGGCTTACGCGAACTCGCCGCCTGTCCCAACGTGTTTTTGAAGCTCGGTGGGCAGGCGATGAGCATTCGCGGTGTGGCGTTCCATGAAGCCGTGTTGCCGCCTTCCTCGGGCGAACTGGCCAACGCGTGGCGGCCGGTGATGGAAACGTGCATCGAAACGTTCGGCGCCAACCGTTGCATGTTCGAGAGTAACTTTCCGGTCGATAAGGGGATGTGTTCTTACGTGTCGTGCTGGAACGCCTACAAGCGGATCGCCGCGGGGTGCTCGGCGGAGGAAAAGGCGGATCTGTTCGCGGGCTCGGCGGCGCGGTTTTATCGCCTGGGTGACGTTGGCGCTTTGCACGTTTAACCGGAGAGGAGAACGGCCATGGAACTGGGTTATTTCTCGATGCCGTCGCACCCGCCGGAGCGCGGATTGAAGGCGGGCCACGACTGGGATCTGCAAACGCTGCGCTGGCTGGATGAGCTCGGTTTCACGGAAGCGTGGATTGGCGAGCATCATACCGCGCCGTGGGAACCGCATCCGGCGCCCGATCTGCTGATCGCTCAGGCGTTGCTGCAAACAAAGCGAATCAAGATCGGACCGGGCGGGTTTTTGTTGCCGTACCATCACCCGGCGGAACTGGCGAACCGCGTCGCGATGCTGGATCATTTGTCGGAAGGCCGCCTGCTGTTCGGTGTCGCCGCGTCGGGCCTGCCGAGCGATTGGGCGATGTTCGGCGTTGACGGCATGTCCGGGCAGAACCGGGAGATGACGCGGGAGGCGCTGGATATCATCCTGCGGTTGTGGAGCGACGAACCCTCGTTCGACTTCAAAGGCAAATACTGGCATGTCACGAAACCGGAGCTGATGTTCGGGTTCCTGAAACCGCATATCAAGCCGTTGCAGAAGCCACATCCTCGGATCGGCGTGGCGGGGTTGTCGACCAACTCCGACACGTTGAAGATGGCGGGCGAGCACGGGTTCATGCCGTTGAGTTTGAATTTGAATCCGGCTTATGTCGCGACCCATTGGGCGGCGGTGGAGGAAGGCGCGAAACGCTCTGGCCTGGTGCCGAAGCGGAGCGATTGGCGCATGGTGCGGGAGGTATTCGTCGCTGAAACCGACGATCAGGCCTGGGAGTTGTCGGTGGGCGGCATGATGGGACGGATGATGCGAGAGTATTTCCTGCCGTTGTTAGGTCAGTTCGGGTTTCTGCAATACCTGAAGCACGACCCGTCGGTGCCGGACTCCGATGTGACACCGGAATATTGCGCGAAGCATAACTGGCTGATCGGCTCGCCGAAGACCGTGGCTGACAGGTTGGAGGCGGTTTACAACGATGTCGGAGGGTTCGGCGGATTGCTGGTGTTTGGATTTGATTACGTGGACAATCCGAATGCGTGGCAAACGTCTCTGCGGATGTTGGCCGAGCAGGTGGCGCCGCGCATCAAACATTTGACGCCCGTATGAGCCGGGTTCTGCATCGCACCGGCGCCATTCCCCCTGTCGCGGTCAGCGGCGAGGGGATCTGGCTGCACACGGCGGACGGGCGCGCGATCATCGATGCTTCGGGCGGGGCCGCGGTGGCCGCTCTGGGTCACGGCAATAAGCGCGTGGCCGAGGCGATCGCGCGCCAGGCTGCAACGATGGCCTATGCTCATACCGGAACGTTCTCCAATCAACCGGCGGAAGATCTGGCGGAGATTCTGCTGGCGGATGAGCCGGGCGGGCTGACGCGGGCGTGGTTTTGCTCATCGGGGTCAGAGGGGAATGAGGCGGCGTTGAAGTTGGCGCGGCAGTATTTTCTGGAAATTGGACAGCCGGGCCGCGTGCGGACGATCGCTCGGCGGCAATCGTATCATGGGACCACACTGGGCGCGCTGGCGGCTGGCGGGAACATGATGCGGCGCGAATATTACGAGCCGATTCTCAGTCAGGCCCACAGCCTGGTGTCGCCGTGTTTCGGCTACCGGTTTAAACTGGACGGAGAGACGGACGCGACGTATCTGGAACGCCTGAGCGACGAACTGGAAGCGGAGTTTCAACGCGTCGGGCCGGAGACGGTCACCGCCTTTCTGGCGGAGCCGGTGGTTGGCGCGACGACCGGCTGTGTCGTGGCGATTCCCGGGTACTTTAAGCGTGTGCGGGAGATTTGCGATCGGCACGGCGCGTTGCTGATCCTGGATGAGGTGATGTGCGGGATGGGCCGTACCGGCTCGATGCACGCCTGGGAGCAGGAGGGGATTACTCCGGATATTCAAATCATCGCCAAGGGATTGGGCGGTGGGTATCAGCCGATCGGTGGAATTCTGATCACGGATCGTATCGTTCAGGCATTGGCGTCGGGCTCTGGCGGGTTTCTGCACGGGCAGACCTATCAGGCACATCCGGTGGCCTGCGCCGCTGCGCTGGAAGTGCAACGGATAATTCGCGAAGATCGGTTGCTGGACAATGTGCGTGCGATGGGCGGACGGCTGGAAACCGCATTGACGGAACGATTCGGCAATCATCGTTACGTTGGTGACGTGCGGGGTCGCGGGCTGTTCTGGGCTTTGGAATTCGTCACCGATCGCGGCTCGAAACAGGTGTTCGATCCGGCGCTGAAATTGAATGAGCGAGTGAAGGCGGAGGCGTTCAAGCGTGGCCTCGCGGGATATCCGATGGGCGGCACGATCGATGGCAAGCGCGGTGATCACTACATCATCGCGCCGCCTTATATCGTGACGGCGTCGGAGATCGATACGATCGTCGACCGCCTGGGGGAGGCGGTCGACGTCGCGATCGCCTCCGTCAGCTAACGTAGTCGCATTTGAAGCCGTTGCCCCAGCGTTTCACGTACCCCTTCGAAGGCGACGGGAAATGCGCGAAGCAGCACAAGGTGCTGGTGTCGCAGTACGTCTCCAGGAACCTGGTGCGGGAGGCGACGCCTTGCGCGGGATTGTAATCGACGCGCATCGACAATTCTGGATGCAGCGCCTGGAGCGGGGTGTGGATCAGATCGCCGGTGAAGACCGCGTCCTTGCCGCCTTTGCCGAGGGTGACGGCGTAGTGGTCGATGGTGTGGCCAGGCGTCGGGATCAGAGTGATCAGGTCGTTCAGCGAATGATCGCTGGTGACAACGTCGCATGCCTTCGCTTCCACGATCGGAATGACGCTATCGACGATCTGCGGCAGGTCGGTCTTCTTCGCCTCGTCGAGCCAGAAGTCGAGCTCCGTCTTGGAGAAGATGTAGCGGGCGTTGGGAAAGGTCGGTACCCAGCGGCCGTTTTCCAGCCGCGTGTTCCAGCCGATATGATCGACGTGAAGATGCGTGCACAAAACGAAATGGATATCGTTGACGGTCAGGCCGGCCGCGGCGAGGCCTCGCATGAAGGCGTCGTCTTTCTTTTTATGCCACAGCGGACGTGCCGGACGGTCCTTGTCGTTGCCGACGCAGCTATCGATCAGAATGTTGTGCTTGCCGGCCTTCACGACATATGACTGGAAGCAAAGTACCAGGTTGTCGTTGGCGTCGAGCGCGGCCGGATGCATCCAGGACCGATTCTCGTCCAACACGTCCTTGGTCAGGTTCGGCAGGAACTCCAGCGCCGGCGTGAAGCCGACCTCCATTTCGATGATCCGATGGATCGTCGCGTCACCGGCCTTGAATGTCATGCTCATGGCTCAGGTCTCCTTCCCCTTTGCGAGGAGGTGAGGTTAACTGACGATGGCCGTGACGGCCAGAGGGAGGAGATCGCGATGGCCGACGCGGGAGCGCTGAGCCCGGAGACGGTGATGCGGCAGATGAAACAGAACGGCGTCACCGATGTCGTATGGCTGCCGGATAGTGAGACGAACTGGCTGTTCCTGCTGATGCAAGCCGATCCGGATTTGCGGCTGGTGGGGGTAACTCGGGAAGGGCACGCGTGCTCGATTGCGGCGGGTCTGTTCGCGGGCGGGCGGAAGCCGATGATGCTGATCCAAAACACCGGCATGATGGAATCAGGCGATTCAATTCGCGGCTGGCTGATGGGATTGAAGGTGCCGATCGTACTGATGGTCGGGTATCGCGGCTACACGCGGCACGGGGTCAACAGCGACACCGCCGCGACGTACACGGAACGGTTTCTGATGGCGTTCGGCATTCCGTTTTATCTGGTGGAGAACGATGCTGACGCGGATCGTATCGCTGTCGCGTTCAAGGAAGCCGAGGCGCTGCAGGGGCCGGTTGTCGTGCTGGTCGGCGACGAATATCACGGCTTCAACCGGTAGGAGCGATCCATCATGATGCACACAGCGGATTTGCTGAAAGTTGTCGCTCAGTACCGGGGCGATTCGATCGTGATTTCCGGGCGCGGCGGGAAGCATTGGATTGAATTGTCCAACACGCCCTTGGACCTTCCTTTGGGCGATCCGGCGATGGGCGGGCATTCGGGGTTTGGCCTGGGGCTGGCGCTGGCCCGGCCGGAGAAGCGAGTGATCCTGTTCGATTCGGAAGGCGATATTCTGATGAGCATGGGACAATTGGCGACCATCGCGGAGCAGGCACCGGCGAATTTTTATCATTTTATTCTGGACAATGAGGTTTACGCGACGACGGGCGGACAGCCGGTGCCGAACGCGAAACATGTCGACTACGCGATGATCGCGCGCGGGGCGGGCTATAATCGGACGTTCAACTTTTCCGAGTTGGAGGCCTTTGGTTCGGCGTTGCCAGGCATTCTGGGCGCGCCGGGGCCGGTGTTCGTGGCGTTGAAGGTTTGGCCGGAGGTGGAGAATACGCCGATCGGACAACGCGTGCGCTGGCGGAAGCGGAGCGCGGATAAGGTTGTACGGGATTTAAGAGGCGCGCTGAATGTGGGGTGAAGCGCCCCTTCGACGTCGTGCCGCGGGAAAGCCCGACAGTTTTACCACTAAGACACTAAGGCACCAAGTTTAATAGGTAAGAACTTAGTGCCTTAGTGTCTTAGTGATAATACTTGCAACCGTTCACGCGGGCAAGAGCGTTCAGCGAGATTATCCGAGCCCAGGCAGGATCTCGCGTTCGAAGTCGCGCAGCACCGTTTCCAGCGGTTTGGCGCCCGGGCCGACGATCTGCGGGTTTAAGATAACCCGATCGACGCCGGGGGTATCCAGCAGCCGGCGCAATTGATCTCGCACCTCCGTGACAGTGCCGGCGACGGCGTAACGATCGACCAGACTGTCCGGGACAATCGCGGCATGGCCGGCGGCGGAGGCCGCGTGATGGCCGACGTCGTAGCCTGATTGAAGCTGTTCCACCGCCGCGCGTTCTTCACCGGTGAACCATTCCGGCTTCGCGTTCATTAGCGCTCCGGCGACACGGCCGCGAATCCGGTTGCGTGCCTCGGTCGCGTCGGCGCCGAGACTATAGGGCGTCCAGCAGGATACTTCGACGGGCGCGCCGTCGAGCCAACCCAACGCGCGGCCGACCAGATCGGGCGACACACCGTGATGCAGGATGACACCATCGGCGATTCGGCCGGCGGTGCGGATCATGCGCGGGCCGGTGGCGGCGATGACGATGGGCACCGCAGCGGGCGCCTCCAGCCACGACAGTCTCGTATCCGTTCCGTTACAAATAACGTCGCCACCGCGGGTTAAAGTGCGCACCGTCGCGACATACGCTTCGATGTCGGCGATCTTCGCGTGTGCCATGCCAATCGTGCGCAACGAGGAAAACCCAGTGCCGATCCCCATGATCGCGCGGCCGCCGGACATCTCTGACAGTGCCGCCATGGCGCTGGCCATCACGCTGGCGTGACGCGTGACCGGCTGGGTCACGCCGGTGGCCGCGCGGATATGTTTCGTGGCGAGCAAAATGGCGGCAAGGCTGACCGTCACCTCACGGCACAGCAATTGGGAGTCGATCACCCAGACGCTGTCAAAACCAATCCCTTCCGCAAGCTGAGCGTGACGCGCCAGAGCGGTGACCGGTTCGGTCCCCCAGAGCGCGAGACCGAGCCGTTTGCCGCGGATCAAGATCTATTCCGCCGCGACGCCGGGGACGAAAGCGGGGACCTCGGCGCGTTGCGTGCTTTCCATTGGTGTCGGCCACCAGCGGTCTTCCCAACCCGCGAACAGCGGTTTCAACCGCGGCATCACCTTTTCGGCGAACAGCTTTGTGTTGAATTTCGCGAGGTCTTTGTTCATGTTACCAAACTGCAACAGCAACATCAGGTGCGCGACGTTGAGCGATTCCGCGACCTCGGTCAGTTGCGCGACCACGTCATCGGGGGAACCGACAATCACATAGCCCTTATCGACGATGTCGGTCATTTCTGTGGCGCGGGCCTGGGTTCTGGCGCTCTGTGTCGCCGCGCGGCCGACCTGGCTGGTCAGGCCGGCGCGTTGCGTGCCCTCCGTGATGTAGCCGGGTGGCGTCGCCCACATCGGATCGGTGAACAGGCAGCGGCCGTAGAAATATTCGGCCGGTTCGCGATACAGCTCCAACGCCTTTTCGCGGGTTTCCGCGACACCGACAAATTGCAGGAACGCGGCGCGGTTGGGGTTGCGATCCTTGCCTAACCGAGCCATTTCTCGCCAGAAACCATCCATGGTTTCGCGGCCGTCCTTGTAGCCAAAATACGAGAGGTACGCATAGACGTAATCCATCTCGGCGCACCATTGCCAGGTCTCGATCGAGCCGCCGCCTGGAATCCAGACCGGTGGATGCGGCTGCTGCACCGGGCGCGGCCAGATGTTCACATAGCGCTGTTGGTTATAGCGGCCGTTGAAAGCGAAGGTGTCTTTTTCGGTCCAGGCGCGCATCACCAGGTCGTGCGCTTCAAGATACCGCTCTCGTAACATCGAGGGGTTTTGACCGTAGCAATAGGTCGTATCCATCGGCGTGCCGACCGGGAATCCGGCGATCAGGCGGCCGCCGGAGATGCAGTCGATCATGGCGAATTCCTCCGCCACGCGAGTCGGCGGATTATACAGCGCCAGCGAATTGCCCATCACGCAAATCGCGGTGTCCCGGGTTCGCCGCGACAGAGCGGAGGCGATCAGGTTGGGCGACGGCATCAATCCATAGCCGTTGGAGTGATGTTCGTTGCAGCACACCGCGTCGAAACCGCAATCGGCGGCGAACTCCATTTCATCCATGAAGTCGTTGTACATTAAGTGCGCGCGCTTTGGATCGAACAACGAGGAATGAATATCGACCCAGACCGAATGGTGCTTTTCCCGGAAATCGTCCGGCAGTTCAGTGTACGGCATCAGGTGGAACCACATCAGGCGCATGGCGAACATCCCGTTCTGTTGACGGCGTTTCCGGTCAGTATGGCACTCGGACGCGGCCGGTCAAACCACCAGTCCACCGGCGATCTGCACGCGACGCACATGGCGGAAATACGGCCCGGCGTCGTTCACGGCGATATGGTGCACGCAGCGATTGTCCCAGAAAGCGATCGAGCCGTTATGCCAACGGAAATCGCAGGTGAACTCCGGCCGTTCGCCGTGGCGGAACAGGAATTGCAGCAATGGCGCGCTTTCTTCCTCGGTCATGTTTTCGAAGCGATGGGTGTAGGCGCGGTTGACGAACAAGGATTTGCGGCCGGTTTCGGGATGGGTGCGGACGACCGGATGCACGTTGACCGTCGGCCGCCATTCCGCGTCCTCCCGCACTTTCGCGGTTCGCCGCGCGTTGCGGTTGGCCGCCGGTCCAGCCACCGTATGATCCGAGTGCACCGCGCGCATCGTGGACAGCAGCGCTTTCATCCCATCGGACAGTGTGTCGTAAGCGTGCGCCATGGACGCGAACAACGTGTCGCCGCCGTAAGGAGGAACCTCAACCCCGTACAGGATCGCGCCCATCGGCGGTTCCGTCATCATTGTGGTGTCGCAATGCCAGTCCTCACCGACGATCGCCTGATCGCCGGGCGTGCGCTGAATTTCGACGATCTCGGGGTCGGCTTGCATGCCGTTATAGTTGGGGTGGATGAAAATGGGACCGAAGCAGCGGGCGAAACGTTTGTGCTGCTCGTGCGTCAGCGTCTGATCGCGGAAAAAGATGACGCCGTGATCGAGCAGCGCCCGACGAATGTCGCCGATGGTGTCGTCGTCGAGGTCCTGGGAGACATCGACGCCAAGCACCTCGGCGCCGCAGGAACCGGAGATGGGTTTTACCGTCAGATGATTGTCGCGCATGGACCGTCCACCTGTTTCGGCGAACTTGCCTGTTCCTGTCGCGGCGGGCAAATTCGGCCTGACGATGGCGCCGGCTTCGCCTCCGCCGCGGAAAACCGGAGGGAACGACATGGCATCGCATTGGGTTGGCACCTGGACGGCGACTCCCGCGCCGGCGGACGGCGTGGCGCTGAGCAGTCCCACCATTCGCATGTTTCCGCGAATGAGTATCGGTGGCGATACGATCCGGGTGCGGCTGTCAAACGCGGCCGGCACGGGAGACCTGGTCGTTGGCGCCACGCATGTGGCGAAGCGCGGCGCCGGCGCGGGCATTCGTCCGGATACGGATCGGGTCGTGACGTTCAATGGCGCGGGGTCGGTGAAAATTCCGGCGGGTGCATTCGTTGTCAGCGATCCGGTGTCGCTGAAGGTCGCGCCGTTGGAGGATCTCGCCGTCAGCATCTACATCCCTGGCGAAATTCCCGCCAGCTTCGGGGTCACCGGGCGGTACGCGCGACAATTCAATTACCTCTCGCCGCCGGGGGATTTCACCGGCATGGAGATCATGCACGCGGCCCGCGTGATCGACGATTGGTTCTTTCTGAGCGGCATCGATGTGCTGGCCGCGCGAGACGTTGGCGGCATCGTCGCGCTCGGCGATTCGATCACCGATGGCAATATTTCGACGCATGACGCGTTTTGCCGATGGCCGGATCAACTGGCGCGGCGGATCGTCGCGCGCGGCGGCAAGATGTTCGGGGTGATGAACCAGGGGCTCGGCGGCAATCGCATTTGTCACGACATTCGAGGCGATAGCGGGCTGCGGCGATTCGATCGGGATGTGCTTTCGCAGCCGGGTGTCACGCGCGCGATCGTTGTGCTGGGTGTCAACGATATCCGCAACCGGCGCGGGTTGAAGGAAGAGGTGGTCAGCGCGGACGACCTGATCAACGGGCTCAATCAGATGGCGATGCGAGCACGGGCGCGCGGGATCCGGATGTTTGGAGGGACGATCACGCCGTTTGAGAACGAGACGTTCATGCTGGGGGCGTGGACGCCGGAGGGGGAGGCGAAGCGGCTCGCGGTGAATGAGTGGATGCGGACTTCGGGGGCATTCCACGCGGTGATTGATTTCGATAAGGAACTGCGGGATCCGGAGCATCCGGCGCGGATGTTACCGATTTATGACAATGGGGATCACCTGCACCCGGGCGATGTTGGGTATAACCGGATGGGGGATGTGATCGATCTGTCGCTGTTCGATTAGAGCGAGGGCGGGAGAGGCCCGGCATTTGGGTCGAAGCGCTACGATCGGCGGTTCGTGCGGGGCGCACGGTTCCATTTAACGCGGAGGACGCGAAGTGCGCCAGGGTCGCGGAGTTTTTTTCTCGATCGGATCATCTCGTGGACGGATCGAATGGCGTAAAGCGATACCCGATCGCGACAGTGATGGTTTGCAGGATGTGGCCGCGCAGGGTGACGGCGGATGGGGGCAAGGGCTCGATGCGCGTGAACAGGCCGCGCAGGGTCGGGATGACCGTGTCGGGGTGATCGACGATCAGCAGTAAGACGTCCGCGCCAGCCCAACGCTCGGGCGGGTCCGCGAAGCCGAACTGGCGGGTGTCTTCGTTCAGGCAGATCACTGCTACGTCAGGGCCTAAAGCATGAGCGATTTTGCCGGCGTCACGCCAGTTGAGGACGCCGACGACGGTGCCTGGACGTAACAAACCGCGCGCGGACAGATCGTCTCGCAAGGATGTCCAGTCCAGGCCTTCGGCGGTTACACTATCCAGACGCAGCCAATCGAACTGCTCCTGGGTGCCGATCACGCACAGGGTCACGATGACCAACGCCGCCGATGCAACGATCGACGCGCGGACGGCTCGGTGGTCCCAACGTTCGGCGACGAAACGGCCGAGCAGCGGGAACAGCATCAGATAACCGGGCGCGGCCCAATGATACAAGACACGCTGGGAGGACCACGCTGAAATCAACGCGAAGACAACGATGGGCGGGGCGGCGAGGCACGCCAGAAGTTGCTCTCGCCAGCCGGAACGCAAGGCTTTCGCACCGAGGATCATCATGGGCGGCCAGAACCAGGGCAGCACGAACAGGGCCTCGCCCAGAAGGGTGGTGATTGGGGTGAAAGGGTGGAAGCGGAGGCCGGAGGCGCGGGCGCCCTGGAAGGCGAACGAAGCCCAGTGGTGCTGGATATTCCAGATGATGACGGGGGAAAAGACCAGGATGGCGATCACCGCGGCGGCGTAGGGTTGCCAGCGGCGCAGCCAGGCTCGGTGGTCGCGGTTCAGCAGCAGGAACAGGAACGCTCCGGCGATGGTCAGGACGGCGGAGTATTTGGAAAACATTGCAAGGCCGGCACAAACGCCGGCGCCGCACCAGTATCCGGTCGCGCGGCGGCCGGTAGATGGTAGGGCGCGCAGCAGGCATAAAGCGGCGCCGGTCAGGGCGCAATCCAGTGGGCCGTCGGGCAGCACCCAGCCGCCGCTGGTGATGCCGAACACCGGGGACAGGTTCAACGTCAGCGCGGCCCAGAAGCCGGCGCGCGGGCCGGCGAGGTCGTTGGTCAGAAGGAACATCAGCCATGTGGTCAGCGCGAACAGCAGGATAAACGGCAGGCGCGCGACGACCGGTGCCTCGGAGGCG
The DNA here is from genome assembly GCA_003164305.1 of Acetobacteraceae bacterium. The sequence continues at coordinate 27,908 of PLSZ01000085.1, read as the reverse complement.
AACAGTTGCGTTGACCCCCACGACAGCCACCACGACGCGGGCGGATGGTCGAAATAGCCGAGGCTCAGCACCCGGCCGGCGGACACCATGTAGCTTTCATCGACGCCCAGTCCGATGGCTGCACCGAAGGCCAGTCGAATCGCGGTGGTGATGAGAATCAGCAGAAGAATTTGGCGTCGCACGCGGACTCGCTTTGGTGGCACCCTGACCGGGCCGGTTGTATAACCGGCCTGTCCGGAGGGGACCATGTATTGCGGCTGTTTTCACTGCCTTCAGGTGTTCGAGGCGACCGAGGTCATCGATTGGATCGACGACGGGGAGACCCCTTTGTGCCCGCTGTGCGGTGTGGACGCCGTCATGCTGGGCGTCACCGACCTGATGGAATTGCTCCGGATGCATCGGACTCGGTTCGGGCGGCGGGTTGACCCGCGCATGGGAAGCGCTTCGGATATGGCCAACGACAACTGAACGGGGTGCAAGTCGATGCGCGTCTGCGTTTATGGGGCGGGCGCCATTGGCGGCCACCTGGCGGTACGGCTGGTGAAAGGTGGAGCGGATGTCTCGATCATCGCGCGCGGCAAGCATCTGGCGGCGATCCAGGCGAACGGATTGCAGGTTCACGCGGTGGACGGGGAGCATAAGATCAAGCTCCAGGCGACCGACGATCCGCGCACGGTGGGGCTGGTGGATGCCGTTTTCGTTACGGTGAAGGCGCCAGCTCTGCCGGCGGTGGCGGCGGGGATCGGTCCGTTGCTGAAACAGGATACCGCGGTGCCGTTCGTGATGAACGGCATTCCGTGGTGGTTCTTTCAGCATCTGGGCGGACCGCATGACGGGCTCAAGCTGCCGCGGATCGATCCGGACGATGTACTGTTGAAGACGGTTGGCGCCGATCGCGCGGTGGGAGGCGTGGTTTACTCGGCCAGCGCGGTGACCGATCCGGGCGTCATCGAGGTCGAGCAACCCAAAAGCCGCGTCATCCTGGGCGAACCCAATGGCACGCTGTCGCCTCGGGTAGTGGCGCTGGCCGAGTTGATCACCAAGGGCGGCATCAGCGGTGAGGCGACGACGGAAATCCGCACCGAAATTTGGAACAAGCTGATCAGCAACCTCGCGGGAGGCACGTTGGCGGTGCTGTCCGGCATGGCGCCGCGGAACGTCTATACCGAACCGGCGGCAAGGGACGCCGCGTTGCGGGTGATGCAGGAGGCCGCGTCGATCGCCGTGGCGTTGGGCGCGCGGCCCAGTACGAACCATGACGCGCGGGTGAAGACCCAATCCTCCATGGATCATAAGCCAAGCATTCTGCAAGATCTCGAACTGGGCCGGCCGATGGAGATCGATGGCATGTTCGACGCGCCTTTGGTGCTGGCGCGCACCGCTGGGGTTGCGACGCCAACGCTGGATCTGCTGGTGGCGTTCTGCAAATTACGAGCCCGGGCCTCGGGCCTTTATGGGAGCTGACAGCATGGAAACGCGCGTTTACGGCCGCACGGGCATGGCGATTTCGATCCTGGGATTTGGCTGCGGCGCGGTGGGAGGGCTGATGGTCCGCGGCGCGGCTGTGGATCAGGAGAAAGCGATNNTCCGAAACGAATCTGGGGCGGGCGTGGAAGACGTTGAAGCCGGCGAAGGCGTTCGTGGGCACCAAGGTTCGGATTCCTCCGGAGGATTTCGGGCGCATCGCCGAGGCGGTGACGGAATCGCTGGATGGCAGCCTCGCGCGGTTGCAGATGGACCATGTCGATATCTTCCATTTGCACAATGCGATCACGGTGGACGGCGGCGGCGATACGCTGAGCGTGGCGCAGGTGTTGAACGAGGTCGTGCCGGCGTTTGAATTGTTGCGGAAAGCGGGCAAGACGCGGTTTCTGGGGATCACGGCGGTGGGCGAAACTCCGGCGCTGCTTCAGGTGATCGACGCGGAAAAATTCGACAGCGCGCAGGTCAGTTACAACATGCTCAATCCCTCGGCGGGGGAGGCTTTGCCGGACGGTTATCCGGCGCAGGATTACGGCAGGATGTTCGATCATACGAAGAAAGCCGGCGTCGGCGTGGTCGGGATCAGGGTAATCGCGGGCGGCGCGTTGAGCGCGTCGGAGGCTCGGCATCCGATTGCCTCACCGGCGCCGGCGCCGATCGGCACGGCGGAGAGTTACGAGACCGATGTCGCACGGGCCCGGCGGTTGCTGCCGCTGGTGTCTGAAGGGTTCGCCGCCAGCCTGCCGGAGGCGGCGACGCGGTTCGCCATCACGCATCCGGCGATGGGGACGATCCTGGTCGGCATGGCGACGGTGGATGAGTTCGACGCGGCTCTGGCGGCTGTTCAGAAAGGACCACTTCCCGCGGCGGCGCTGCGGCGGCTGGCGGAGTTGCGGGCGGGATTCGCGGGGGAAAGCCGATAGGCCTGGGCTGCTTCAGGTCTCCAGCACCAGCAACCCATACCCGGTGGTCAGCGGCGCGGTGTAATTCCGGTGCACGCGCTTCACGTTCTTGCCGAGCGCGCCGCGCATCGCCAGCCACATGATCATCTCGACGCCCTCGGTGCCGCCGCGTTCCATGTAGTCCTGGGTTGAGAGTTCAGCCAACGGTGCCGGCTCGGTTTCCAGGCGGTCCATGAACTCATTGTCCCACGCGAAATTTTTCGTGCCGAATTTCGTACCGTGCAGTTGATGCGTCAGGCCGCCGGTGCCGAACACGACGATGCGGCGGTCCTTCGGGTAGGTTTCGATCGCATGGCGTAACGCCGCGCCAAGCCGGTACAAGCGCCGAGGCGTCGGAATCGGATGCTGGATCACGTTCACCGCCAGCGGAACGACCGGAACCTTCCAGTCGGTGTCGGTCAACAACGGCAGGAATGACAGCACGCCGTGATCCAGCGCCATCTCCTGGCAAATAGTCGGGTCGAACTCGTCATTCACCAGAGAGCGCGCCAGATGCCACGCGAAATCCGGATCGCCCGGCAGATCGGGCAGAGCGCGCTTGCCCCAGCCCTCATCCGCCTGGGCGTGCGTCGCGCCGACGCCGAGGGCAAAGGTCGGGTAAGCGTCGAAGAAGAACTGGTTGACGTGGTCGTTGTAGACGATCAGGAACAGGTCGGGACGGACCTCCTCCAGCCATTGCCGTGCCGGAACGTAACCGTCGAACAAGGGGGCCCACATGGGCTCCTTCTGCTGGCCGCGATCCCAGGCGACGCCAATGGTGGGCGCGTGGGAGGTGCCAATGCCGCCGATGATCGTCGCCATGTCAGTTTGCCTTTCGCGCGTGGTATTCGGCCAGGGTCATTCCGGCGGTGTGGGCGCCGATCTCGGGCAGCGGCACGCCCACGGCGGCGCCGATTTTCAGCAACAAATAGATGCTGGCACCGTGTTCCATCATGGCTTTCCAGTCGCGGCGCTTCACGAGTTCTATTTCAGTGTCGGAACAGCCGAGGTCCCGCATGTAGCCGGCTTCGTCGGCCTGGAACGTCGTCCGGTTTTCGGGGCGGCTGAGCGTGTTGGCCATTTTGTTGAGGGCGTAGCTGCGCGCCGATCGCTCGCCGGTAAAGACGTAGGCGCCGGAAATGACGTCGTCCAATGCGGCCTCCCGTGGATGGTTGGGGGGTTGTACCGTGCTGGAGGGTTGGCGGCAAATGGGGAGTGGGACGTTGTCGGACGGGGTGCGGCGGGAGATGGCCGGGTCGAGCCCGGCCATGACGATTAAAAGCCCGGCCATGACGACGAAAACTACGTCCTACGAACGTTCCAGAACACGAACTGGCCGGGGATGATGCCGGTGATGTCGTTGCGGCAGGCGGTGCGTTGCAGGTATTGGCCGGTGGGCAGATAGGGCATTTCCTCGAACGCCTTGCGTTGCAGGTCGGCGGCGATCTTTTGCTGCGCGGGTATGCCGTCGGCATCGACCCACGCGTCGATCAGCCCCTGCACGCCGGGAAGATCGGGCCAGCCGAACCAGGCTTTGGCACCGTTGGAGCGTAACGTCTGATTGGTCACCGGCGTTGTCATGTCGATCCCGTTCCAACCGGTGATGAAGAAGTTCCAGCCGCCCTGGCTCGGCGGGTCCTTCTTGGCGCGGCGCTGGATCACGGTGCCCCAGTCCATCACCTCGTATTGCACATCCATGCCGAGTTTCTGAAACACATCCAGCGCGACGGCGCATTGCGCGGTCAGCACCGCCTGATCGGAGGGCGACATCATGACGATGCGCTCACTGTTATAGCCGGCGTCGCGCAGGGCCTTTTTCAAGGTCGGCAGGTCGCGCTTCGTCTTGAACGCGTCCAACCCGGCGTCGCTGGCCATCGGCGTGCCCGGCGCGAAGAAGCCGACGCCATCACGCCACATCGCTTTGTTGGTGCCCGCGGCGGCGGTCATGAAGTCGGCCTGCGACGTGGCCTCCAGGATCAGGCGCCGCACCGCCGGTTTATCGAACGGTGGGAACAGTTGATTGAAGATGCCGGTGCCGAGGACGCCCAGAGGGCCGCTGTCTTCGGTATGGACAACCTTGCTGCGGTCGAGGATCGGCAGCAGATCGGTGGGTGGGTTTTCCCACCAGTCGACCTCATTGTTCTCCAGCGCGGCGGCGGCGGTGCTCGGGTCCGGCTGGACGATCCATTCCACCCGGTCGAAATGCACGATCTTTGGGCCGGCGAGCCAGTCGGTGGTGCCATTCGGCCGCGGCACGTAATCGGTGTTGCGGGCGTAGACGACCTTGCTGCCGACCACGCGCTCATCCGCCACGAAACGGAACGGACCGCTGCCGACGATCTCCTTGATCGAGGTGAAGGGATCGGTGTTCGCGAGACGCTCGGGCATCACCAGCAAAGCGGGCGGGCCGATCTTGGACAGGCAGTTCAGCACGAGATTGAACGGCTTCGTCAACCGGATGGTGAAGCGCTTGTCGTCGGGCGCGGTCATCTCCGCCACGCGGCTGAGCAATATCTGACCCATCGGATCGCGCGCCGCCCAGCGTTTGATGGAGGCGACGCAATCCTTGCCGCGCACCGGTTCGTTGTCGTGGAATTTCAGGCCGTCGCGCAGGGTGAAGGTCCACAGCTTGCCGTCGTCCTCGACCGTGTGGCCGTCAACCATTTGCGGTTGCGGTGTGAGGTTGCTGTCGATGCCATAGAGTTGATCCCACACCGCGGTCGCGTGGTAACGCGTGATGTAAGCGGTGGTCATGACCGGATCGATGACAGTCAGGTCGGCCTGCGGAACGTAACGCAGCACGCTGGCCTTGCCCTTGCCCGTTTGGGCGAAGGCCCGGGACAAGGGGAGTGAAGCCGCGGCGCCGGCGATGAAGCTACGTCGTTGCATGACCGGTCTCCTTTGGATATTCACGGACTGAGCAAGCCCTGGGATGGCGAAGCAAGGCGTGTGCCAGAGATGATATCCTGGAACGGAACGTTCTGAAATCCGGCGGTCACTTTCGGATCCGGGACCAGCAGACCTACGCCGCCTTGTTCAACATCGGCGGGGCGATCCCCGCGCCGACGTCGCTGACGCTGTTGGGGCTCGGGTTGCCGGGCACCGGTATGACGCGGCAATGGCGGCGGCCGGAATCGGGCTCAGCCGCCTGACGCGCGTCAGTCCACGACCAGGGCGATGACCTCGGACGGTGCCGCGGCGATGGCGTCCGCGCCCGCCTCTTCCAGTTCCTCCCGCCCGCCATAGCCCCACAGCGCGCCGATCGAGCGGATGGCGTTGGCCTTCGCCGCCTCGATATCGTGCAGGCGATCGCCCAGCATGACGCAGTCCGAGGCGGTCAGGTGCTCGACGGTGAGGATGTGGGCGAGCAAATCCTGCTTGCGATCCAGCCCGCCGCCCGGTTCGGCGCCATAGACGCCGCGGACATAGGCGCGCAGCCCCAGAAAATCCATCACGCGTTCCGCGAAGTCGCGCCGCTTGGAGGTCGCGATGCACATTGTCAGCCCGGAGTCTCGCGCGCTGTCGAGCATCGCGGCGACACCGGGATAGACCGAACAGTCGTAGATGCCGGTTGAGGAATAGCGTTCGCGATAAACGGTCAATGCCAGATCCACGCGCTCGTCGCCGAAGGGTTCCAGCATGCGGCGCAACGATACCGCGATGGGTGGTCCGACGGCCCAGGTGAGATCGCCGGCGGCGGCGGGGTCGTGCCCGAGTTCGGTCAACGTATATCGAAAGCAGGCCTCGATTCCTGGGCGGGAGTCGGACAGCGTGCCGTCGAGATCGAGCAGAATGGACGTGGGCATGGTGCCTCGTGGAGCGGGGGGGACGACGCTGGTTGTGTACCGCGAGGTCGCGCCAGGCAACCGCCGCCGGTTCGCGCTTTGTCAATCATCGTGACGCGCCGGACATAAGCCTCGGGCAGATTGTCGCGTGTGGCGTAGGCCGCGGATCAGTTCACGAGCGAGCGGTTGCGCTTCACGGCTTTGGTCGTCGGGTGCTCGGGGCCGAGTTCTTTCATGTAGACCGATAACGCCCAATCGAGCGCTTCGCGCGCGGCGTAACGGTCGCCCATGTCGCGCAGCACGCCGCCCAGATTGTTGCAGTCGCGGGCGACGTTGACGTGGTCGTGGCCGAAGGCCTGCTCATCGAGGGCCAGGGCGCGCTCGAACGCGGCGGCGGCGGCGTCGAGGTCGCCCAGATCGTGCAGGACGAGGCCGATGTGATTGATGGTGGTGGCGGTTTCCGGGTGCTCGGCGCCCAGGGATTCGGTGTGCAACGCGAGAGCGCGGTGCAGCAGGGATTGGGCGTCCGGGAAATCGCCCAGTTCATGCGCGAGGCGGCCGAGGGCGCGGATGTCGTTGGCGAGATCCGGGTGATCGGGTCCGAGCTCGCGTTGGCGGGCTTCGATGGACAGCTCCAGTTCGGCGCGCTCGGCGCGAAGGGCGGGGAGGTCGGGCATCGGGGATTGGTATCAGGCGGCGGATTGAGCGGACAAGGGGTGGGGCGGCGAAGTTGGCCGGGCGCTTGACTCGCTCGGCCCGGTCCACCGCAATGGCCGGCGAAAAAGGACCAGGATACACCGCATGTCGAACCCGCGAGTCCCCTATCAGATGGCATCGGACCGGGCGCGGCTGCCGCCGCCGGTGCCTGGCAAACCGCTGATCGTTCACGTCGTGGTCAACGTGGAATATTGGCCGTTCGAACAGCCGATGCCGCGCAAGTTGCTGCCGGGTCCGCATGGCAACGACAAGATCCCCGATGTGCCTAATTTCTCCTGGGTCGAGTATGGCATGCGCACCGGCTTCCCGCGTATCCTGCATGCGTTGAAGCGGCGCGGTCTGCCGGCCTCGACGACGATCAACGCCAGCGTGATCGACGTGTATCCCCGGGTGGCCGAATCGATGTTGGACGCCGGTTGGGAATTCATGGGCCACGGCTGGACGCAAAAGGCGTTGCAGAATGAGCCCGACGAAGGCGCCGTCATCGATCGATGCATGGAGCGGATCCAGCGCTTCACCGGCCTGAAAATGCGCGGCTGGCTCGGCGCCGGATTGAGCGAGACGATGGATACGCCGGACGTGCTGAAATCACGCGGCGTGGATTATGTGTGCGACTGGGTGATCGACGATCTGCCGACGTGGATGCGCACGAAGCACGGGCCGATGATCGCGGCGCCGTACTCGCTGGACGTCAACGATGGGCCGTTATGGGCGGGGTTCGGCATGCACTCGAACGTGCAATACGACCGTGTCGTGTGGGCGCTGGAAACGTTCGAGGAAGAGCTCGCCGGCAACTGCCGTGTGCTGGTATTGCCGTTGCATCCGCATCTGGTCGGCGTGCCGCACCGCATGAACTGGTTCAACAAGATCCTGGATCTGTTGCTGGCGCGCGACGACACGGTGTTCATGAACGGCTCGCAAATCGCGGATTGGTACGCGGCGGTGGAGCCGGCTCCGGCGGGCATGACGGGTTGATCGGCCGCGCGGAAAGGCGGATATGAAAGCGGCGAGGCGATTGAAGCCAGGCACTGGATCGTTCCATCATCGTCAGGGGGCATTCACATGACACATCGGATCTGGCCGCGGCTGCTGTCCGCGATCGTGTTACTCGTGGGTTCGATTGGTCTGGCCCATGCCGCCGACACTGGACTGACGCCCGCCGTCAAGGCCGAACTGGAGGCAATTCTCCTCACCAGCACCGGTGAAACGCACTTCACCCCGCCCGGTCCGCCGATCGACCCGAGTTCGCTCAAAGACAAGCTGATCTTCACCATCCCGTCCTCCACCGCGATTCCGTTTTGCGATGTCGTGGACAAGCAGATAGACGAATTCGCCAAACGCCTCGGCATCCGGCATGAGGTCTGGCCGTCCAGCGCGCAGCTTGGTCAATGGGTGCAAGGCTTCACCACCGCGATGGCGCACAAGGCTGATCTGATCAACGTCGCCTGCGGCCTGGATCCGGCCACCGTCGCGCCGCAAATCAATGAGGCGTTGAGCAAGGGCATTCCGGTCGTCGCCGCGCACACTTACGCTTTGGGTCAGAAATCGCTAGATGGACTCTCGTCGATTGTTTATGGCGCTTACATCCACGCGGCCGAACTTGAAACCGCCTGGGTCATTCTGAAGACCGAGGGCAAAGGCGATGTCCTGGTCATCACCGCGCCGAGCACGGCCAACAGTCCGCTGGTCGAAAAAGCCATCATGGGCATGTTCGCGAAATACTGCCCCTCCTGCAAAGTCCGCGTCGCCGGCGTGAACGCCGCCGACTGGGCTTCCAAGGTCGGCCCCACGGTGCAAAGCGCCATCCTGTCGGATCGAGCACTGGACTACATCATTCCGATTTATGACGGCATGGTGCAATTCGTCATGCCGGCGGTCATCACCACCGGCGCGTCCGATCGCGTGAAAATCGCCTCGTTCAACGCGACGCCCGCGGTGCTCGACATGATCCGTTCCGGTGACGTCGTGACCTTCAACTCTGGCGAGGACACGACATGGCTCGCCGGCGCGATCCTGGATCAGGACATGCGCGTGTTGTTGAAACANNGTCGAAGCCGCCGGCGTGCCCGCCAAATTCGGTGTCGGCTATGGCGACGGCGCGCGCAAAGGGTATGAGGCGCTCTGGGGATTGAAGTGAACGCGATTCTCGAGGCGCGGCATTTCAGTAAACGTTTCGGTGGTACGCTGGCGCTGGACGACGTCGGACTGACTGTCGATGGCGGCACGGTCCATGGTCTCGTCGGTCACAATGGCTCCGGCAAGTCGACACTGATAAAGATCCTCGCCGGCTATCACGCGCCGGAGCCTGGCGCGGAATTGTCGATCGATGGCAACCCGGTCCGGTTGCCTTTGGCGCCCGGCCGCTTTCGGGATCTGGGCATGGCGTTCGTGCATCAGGATCCAGGCCTGATCGCGTCTCTGTCGGTGGTGGAAAACCTTCGTATCGGCGACCTCGCGCGACGGCGGTTGGCGCCGATCATGTGGCGCGACGAGGTCCGGCATTGTGAAGCGCTGCTCGCCGAATTCGGCATGTCCTGCGATCCGCGCGCGGCGGTCGAGACTCTGTTGCCCTGGCAGCGCCCGATGCTGGCGATCATCCGCGCCGTCGATGAAACCCGCGCGCTGCTGCGGCAGAGCGGACAGCAGCGCGGCCTGTTGGTGCTGGACGAACCGACATCCAATCTCGCCGATTCCAACGTGGGACAATTGTTCGAGGTGGTGCGCCGGGTGCAGACGGCGGGTTTCGGCGTGTTGTTCGTCTCGCACGACCTGGATGAAATTCTCGCCGTCACCGATCACGTTACGGTTTTGCGCGATGGCCGGGTCGTCGGCAGCGGCGCCACGTCTGGCTTTTCCCGCGGCGATCTGGTGCGGCTGATCGTCGGTCACGACATCGTGCTGACCGAAAAGGAACCGGTCGAGACACGCACCGATCACCTCGTCGCCGTTGAGGACCTCAGCGGACCCGGTGTGCGAAACGTCTCCCTTTCGGTCGCCCCCGGCGAGATCGTTGGCTGTTCCGGACTGATCGGCTCCGGTTTCGCCGAGATCGGACCGATGCTGATCGGTGCCGTGCCCGCGCGGAAAGGCGTGCTGCGGCTCGCCGGTCACCACATCAATCTCGCCGCCATCACCCCCGCCGGCGCGATCGCGGCCGGCATCAGCTACGTGCCCGGCGAGCGCTTGCGCGAAGGCTGTATCGGCGAACTCTCGGTCGCGGAAAATGTCGGGTTACCGGTGCTCGGCCGGTTCTTCCGCGGCGGTTGGCTGCATCGCCGAGCACTCGCCAGCCACGCGCGGGCGCAGATCACCCGGCTTGGCGTCCGACCGGACGATCCGGCGTTGGCGTTGGAAGCCCTCAGCGGCGGCAACCAGCAGAAAGTGCTGCTGGCGAAATGGTTGCAACTGGAACCACGTCTGCTGATCCTGCAAGAACCAACCCAGGGTGTCGATGTCGGCGCGCGCGAGCAAATCTTCAGCATCATCCGCGAGTTCGCCGCCCGCGGCGGCGGCGTGCTGTGCCTCAGCGGCGATCACGAACAACTCGCGCTGCTGTGCCCGCGCGTGTTGATCTTCCGGCGCGGCCGTATCGCACGAGAACTCACCGGATCCGAGGTTACAAAGGAACGCATCGCCCATGAATGTCTCGGGTCCGACATCGCCGCCGCCGCCGCCTGAAACCGCCTCCCGCCAGAGCGCCATCGGCCCCTTCATCCACCGTTACGCCCTCCTCTTCGCCTGGGCCATCACCATCGCCATCTTCGGCGTGCTGGAACCCGACAGCTTCCTGCAAATCCAGAATTTTACCTCCATCTTCAATTCGCAGGCGGTGCTGGTGGTGCTGACCTGCTCACTGGTTCTGACGTTGACGTCCAGCGAATACGATCTGTCGGCGGCCTCGGTGCTGTCGCTGTCGGCGATGCTGATCGCCGTGTTGAACGCGCAACAGGGGGTGCCCGTCGGGTGGGCGATCCTGGTCGCGATCGCCGCCGGTGTGCTGGTCGGCACCATCAACGGCGTGCTGGTCGTGATCATCGGCATCGAATCGATCATCGCGACACTCGGCATGGGCTCGCTTGTCGCTGGGATTACGTTATGGATCAGCAACAGCAACATGATCTCCGGCATTTCCAACACGCTGGTCGCGCTGGTGATCGTGCCGCGGTTGTTCGGTATTTCCTTCGGCTTTGTCTACGCCGTCGCGATCGCGGCCTTGCTCTGGTATTTCCTGACCTACACGCCGCTCGGCCGGCAATTGCTGTTCGTGGGCCGAGGCCGCCGCGTCGCGCGGTTGTCCGGCCTGCCGGTCGGAAGGCTGCGGTTCGGCGCGATGGTCGGCGGGTCGTTCCTCGCCTCCATCGCCGGCGTGCTGTACGCGGGAACCAGCGCCTCGGCCGATCCGAATTCCGGCGACAGCTTCATGCTGCCCGCGTTCGCCGCCGCGTTTCTGGGGTCAACATCCATCGTGCCGGGTCGCTTCAACGCCTGGGGGTCGTTCGCGGCCGTGTATTTTCTGGTCACCGGAATCTATGGCTTATCGCTGATGGGCATTCAGGTTTTCGTACAGAACCTGTTCTACGGCGGCGCCCTGATCATCGCCGTGGCGCTGTCGATCCTGGTGCGCCGCTCGGAAACGCGGGAGCCGGATATCGCCAAGGACGGCAATTGAGAGTACCCGCCGTCATAAGAACCCCGAGGAACCGCCATGCGCCGCTGCCTGCTGCTGCTCGTCTTGCTGATGGCGGTCCCCCGCGCCCATGCCGCCGACCTCACCAAAATCACCATCGTGCAGAGCAGCTACAGCTTCAATTTCGTGCCGCTCTACATCGCGCGGACCGAGGGCTACTTCACCGATGAAGGCCTCGACGTGGAGGTCGTGCTGGCGGGTGGCGGCCCGAAAACGATGACGGCGCTGTTGGGCGGCGGCGGGCAGTTCAGCGCGTCGGTTTTGCTCGACGGCATCATGGCGCATCGCAAAGGGCTGGATGACGTGCGCGCCATCGCGACGCTGGCGCTGGCGTATAACTCGGTCATCCTGCGCGCCGACGTCGCCAAACAGCGCGGGATCTCCATGGACATGCCGGTCCACGAGCGGGCGCTGGCGATGAAAGGGCTGCGGATCGCCATCACCACGCCGGGCGCGAGTTCCGACATGATCGTCCGCTATCTGGCGCTGATCAACGGATTGTCGCCCGACCGGGACATCCAGATCGTGCCGTTGGGGTCGGTCCCGGCGCAAACCGCGGGTCTACGATCAGGTCAGATCGACGGCTGCGCCTGCCTGCCCGGCGTCGATACCATCACGAAACAGGAAGGTCTGACCGTCGATCTGATCAGGGCCTCGGAACTGACCGCGCTCGACCACATCACGTATGGCACGCTTTATGGCCTCGCGTCGTACGACAAAGCACACCCCGACATCGTCCGCGCCGTGGCACGAGCGGTTACCCGCGCGACATTGTTGATCGCCAACGATCCCGATCGCGCCAAACGCGCCACGCGCCCGTTCTTCAAGCAAATGGATCAGACAGCCTTCGACGAAGCCTGGATCTTGTATTTGCCCTATTTGCCAAAGAACCCGGACATCACCGAGGCGGACTACGACAAGGAACTCGCGTTTGAAAAAGTCGTGCTGCCGCCCGCGAACTACAAATCGATCCCATATGACGAAGCCGTCGATACCAGCTTCGTCCGCGCCGCGATGAAGGAACTGACCCATTGAGCGACGCGCCCCTGATCGAATATCGCGGCGTCGCGCGCCAGTTCGCCTCCCGCCGCGGCACCGTCGTCGCCTGCGAGGGCGTCGATCTCAGCGTGCGGCAAGGTGAATTCCTCGCCATCGTCGGACCGAGCGGCTGCGGGAAGTCAACCCTTTTGAACATGGCGGCGGGTTTGCTTAAACCCAGCGCCGGCCGCGTATTCTATCGCGGCGCGCCAGTGCCGGAACCGAACACCCTGGTCGGCTACATGACCCAGCGCGACACGCTGCTGCCCTGGCGCACGGTGGAGGACAACGTTGCGATCGCCCTGGAGCTGCGCGGCCAGAGCAAGTCGGACCGACACCGCCACGCGCATGACTGGATCAAACGTGTCGGCCTTTCGGGCTTTGAGACGGCATATCCCGCGCAGCTTTCGGGTGGCATGCGGCGCCGCGTCAGCATGGCGCGCACATTGGCTTATGAGCCCGAAACGATCCTGATGGACGAGCCGTTCGGCGCGCTGGACGCGCAGTTGCGGCTGGTGATGCACGACGAGCTTCTCAAGCTGTGGACTGCGACCGGCACGACGATGGTGTTCGTCACCCACGATCTGACCGAGGCGATCACCCTGGCCGACCGCGTCGCGGTGTTCTCCGCCCGTCCTGGCAGGATCCGAGCGATCGAGACCGTCGATCTGCCGCGGCCGCGCGATGTGTTCCGCATTCGCTTCGATCCGCGTTTCGGCGAGTTGCACGATAAGCTCTGGCGCTATCTCGAAGAGAGCGTCCGGGGCGACATCATGGTGGGCTGACATGGACCAGGCCGAAACGATTTCTCTTCCCGCGCGCGACGCACCGGTCGCATCGGACCTCGTCGCCGCGGCGCGCCAGGAACGCCTGATCGTGCTGGCCTGGCGTGCCGGCATCACCATCGTGGGGTTGGCGGTTTGGGAATTTGTCAGTGGGCGATTGATAAAGCCGTTCTGGATTTCCAGCCCCTCGGCGATCGGCGCGCAACTCTGGGACTGGTGCGTAACGGGGGAGTTATGGTTGCACGTCCAGATCACCCTCACCGAAACCCTGATGGGATTTGTGTTCGGCGCCGTCTCGGGCGTCGCGGTCGGGCTGGCGCTGGGGTTGAACAAGCGGCTGGCGGCGGTGCTCGACCCGTTCATCATCGCCTTCAACAGCCTGCCGAAAATCGCCTTGGCGCCGCTGTTCATTTTGTGGTTCGGAGTCGGGTTACTGTCGAAGGTCGTGCTGGCCACGTTCGTCGTGTTCTTCCTGGTGTTTTACAGCACATACGCCGGAACGCTGGCGGTCGAGCAGGAACTGGTCGATGTGCTGCGACTGATGGGCGGCTCCCGCTGGCAGATCGTTCGCAAGGTGATCTTGCCGTCCGTGTTGCTGTGGATTTTCACCGGCATGAAAATCTCGGTGCCATACGCGCTGATTGGCGCGGTCGTGGGCGAGATGATGGCGTCCAACAAAGGCCTCGGGTACCTGATCCAGGCCGCCGCCGGCCAATACGACACCGATGGCGTGTTCGCGGCGCTGTTCGTGCTGATGGTGATCGCCACCGGCTTGCACGCGTTATTGAAACTCAGCGAACGCCTGATGCTGCGCTGGAAAGAAGACGGCGGCTGACTTCACCGCACCGCCGCCGCGATCGGCCTGGCGAGAGCCTGCGCCACGCAGGAGAATAACCGGCGTGCCACCGCTTCACGTTCCGCCGGATCGCGCGCGGCCATGTTCAGCGTGCCGTCCTCGCTCCATCGCCGCATCATGTCGTGCCGGCGCAGCAATGGCACGTGGTTCGCGGTCGCGGCGTCCAGCAGAGCCTGTCGGTAGCGCTCGACCATCGCCATCCGCCCAGGAGCGGGAAGGAAGACGGTGTCCATGAGGATGAGGTCGGCTCCGGCGCGCCGCACCGCGTCGATGCCGCCGGTCAACGCGGCGACGAAAGCGTTAAAGTCCAGGTGCGCCGCGACGTCCCGCGTGCCGGGTCCCCAGATCACCAGGCGGGCCCCGGTCTTCGCGATCAGGCCTGGCAAAACGGCGGGCACGTCGGCGGAGGTCTGGCCCGGCGGTGGCTCGTTCTCCACCGAAATTTTTGTCTGGGGCAGCGCCGCGGTCAGGTCGGCGTTCAGGCGGGCGGGAAAGGTCGTACCCGCGGGAAAGGTAGTACGTAGGGTATCCGCGTCGGCGCCCGCGGGATGCACGCCCCCGAAGGTCAGGACCACCAGGGGTTGATCCGCCTCGACGGTTTTTTTCGCCGCCGGCAATGAGATATCGCGCAGCGCGAGGCCATCCGGGATCGGGCAGGGCGTTTCCTCGGCGTGAGCGGTCAACGATGGCGCGCCGAAGGTCAGTAAGGCGATCAATGCGAAGACACGGACCACCGCCGGATTGCGTGCGCGGCCACGAGGAAATGCCGCGGGCTGATCGTTCGCGTCAGGCGCGTTTGTTGGACGATCCTCGCGGGCGTTCGGCGTCCTAACCAACGGCGATCACCGATATCTGATGACCGATCGGTCCACCCCCCGCCAAAGTTCGGCGGCGGTGACTGAAGAAGCGTTTCTCGTCGGCCAGCGTGTCGATGCCGGTGACCGTGACCTCGGCGACGCCGGCGGCACGCAGACGGGCGGCGCAGTATTCCGGCAAATCGAATTGCCAGCGGGCGTCTCGGTTGCCGGCCGCGAAAAACCGCGCGCCGTGCGGCCCGTTCGCCAGCACCGCGTCCCGCAGATCGGCGGCGACTTCGTAAGAATCCCGGCCGATGCACGGGCCGATCGCCGCGACGACGCGGTCACGCCGGGCACCCAGCGAGATCATGGCGGTGATGGTGGCCTCGATGATGCCGGCGACGGCGCCGCGCCAGCCGGCATGGGCGGCCCCGGCGATCCCGGCCTCCGAGTCCGCGAACAACACTGGCGCGCAGTCCGCCGTGATGATGCCAAGCGCCAGACCCGGCCGATCGGTGACCATGGCATCCGCGCGCGGGCCCGCGCCGGGCTCCCACGGCGTTTCGACACGCGCCACGTCAATGCCGTGCACCTGCGTGCAGCCAACCAGGGAACCGCGGGCGACGCCGATCATGTCCGCGACCCGGCCGCGGTTTTCCATGACGGAGGCGCGCTCGTCCTGGCTGGACAGACTGCAGTTGAGACTGGCGAAGGGGCCGGAGGAAACGCCGCCGCGACGGGTGAAGAACCCGTGCGGGAGAGGGAGCAGATCAACCTGAACTGATTCGGCCATGGGTCACTCGAGACGATCCCGCGTCTTCGCGCCAGCCATGCCGGGCGTCAACAGGGCGTCGCGCGCGTTGGGGCCAATTGGTTGGGTTTGGGCGGGCGATAGGGCTCCGCCCCAAACCCCGCAAGGGGGCTGCCCCTGGACCTCGCCCCGCGCGTCAAGCGCGAGGGCAGGCTCCGGGCGAGGCCCTCTGGACTCTATCACTTTTGGGGGACTGGCGAGGGGGTGGTGACCGGACCTCGACGAGGTCCGGTCACCACCCCCTCGCCAGTCCCCCCAATGGACGGGTTCCTAAGGGCTATCGCCCTTAGCGGGTCCAGGGCAGAGCCCTGGTCCGGGTCTGGGGTGAAACCCCGGCGTCTGCCTGAACTCAACCGACTTCCCCAACGGACGCGACGGATCGTTGCACCCCGGACGGATCGCGCACCGATCCGTCCGGCTCCAGAAACACAGGTCCGATCGGCACTTTTCCGTGTCCCCCAGGAATATCCAACACATAGGTCGGCCATGCCAGCCCGGTCACGCGGCCGCGCAGCGCGGCCAACAGACGTTGACCCTCGGCGATCGGGACATGGAACCGAGCGGTGCCCGGCGCAGCGTCCAACTGATGCAGATAATAGGGCTTGACCCCCACGCTGAGCATGGCGCGGAACAGTGCCTCCAGCGCTTCGGGGCTGTCATTGACGCCGCGCAGCAGCACGGACTGGCCGAGCAACGAAACCCCCGCGCGGCGCAGATGGGCGAGGGCGCCGCGCGCCGCGGCGGTGAGTTCGCTCGCGTGATTGGCGTGCAGGACCAGCCAGAGCGGCCGGTCCGTGGTCAGGGCCCGCGTCAGATCGTCCGTCACGCGGGTAGGGTCCGTTGTCGGCACGCGCGTGTGGATCCGAACAACTTCGATGTGCGGGATCGCCGACAACCGGGCGATGATCGCCTCCAGCCGGCGAGGCGAGAGCATCAACGGATCGCCGCCGGTCAGGATGACCTCACGAATCGCGGGGTGCGCGGCGAACCAGGCGATGGCCGTGTCCAGCTCCCGTTCCGTCAGCATGCCGCCGTCCGGACCGACATGTTCGCGGCGGAAGCAGAAGCGGCAGTAGACCGGGCAGATCAGCAACGGCTTCAGCAACGCGCGGTCCGGGTAACGGTGCACGACGCCTTTGACGGGGGAGAATTTATCATCGCCGACTGGATCTGGATGCTCGTGCGGCGCGGTGATCAGTTCGTCGGGACTGGGGATGAACTGGCGGGCAATCGGATCGTCCGGCGCCTCGATCAGGGCGCGCATCGCTGGGGTCACCGCGATGGCATAGCGCGCGGCGACCGCCTCGATCGGCGCGCGATCCGCGGGGTCGAGCAGACCGGCGTCGATCAGGCCGCTGGTGTCGTGGATGGTGCGCGCGAGGGTCATGGGCGGTAAGCGGGTCTCCGTCTGGATCGCCAATTGGCGTTTCGCGCGACGCATGGCAAGCCGATGGTCCCGGACCCACGGCGAGCGGCGCATTGGCCAGCGCGTGACGCATTGGTTTATGCAGGGAGCATGTCCTCCTCCACCCCAGTCTGGCATCCGCGGAGCCTGGAAGCACGCCTGCCGTTTCTGCGCCGCCGCGCGGCCCTGACCGCCGCGACGCGATCGTTCTTCACCACGCGTGGCTACGTCGAGGTCGAAACGCCGTACGCCGTCCCGGTCCCGGGCGAGGAAGTGCATCTGCGCGCTTTCCCGACGCGCCGTGAGTATCCCGACGGCTCGGTCGAACCGCTGTGGCTGCACACCAGCCCGGAATTCGCCATGAAGCGGTTGCTGGCCGGCGGCGCGGGTCCGATTTTCCAGTTCGCCCGGGTGTGGCGCAACGGTGAGGGCAGCGCTCTGCACGCGCCGGAGTTCACCATGCTGGAATGGTACCGGCCGGGTGCCGGCATGGACTCCCTGATCGAGGAAACCACCGCGTTGCTGCGCGAGGTTTTGCCAGCCACGGTCAGCGTGCGAGGCGTGACGACATCGCTCGCGCGGACGGAACGGCTGAGCGTGGCCGAGGCGTTCGATCGTTACGTGGGCGCCGATGTGTTGGCGACCGAGGGCGACGCGGCCGCGCTGGCGGCTCAGGCCGGGGCGCGGTTACGCGACAACGAGACCTGGGAGGATCTGTTCTTTCGCCTGTTGCTGGAGCGTATCGAGCCCCAACTGGGCCGCGCGCATCCGACATTCCTGACGCATTGGCCGGCCGCGCAGGCGGCTCTGGCACGGCGCGATCCGGCCGATCCCAGGGTGGCGGAACGATTTGAATTGTTCGTCTGCGGCATCGAACTGGCGAACGCGTTCGTCGAACTGACCGATCCGGTGGAGCAACGGCGGCGTTTCGTCACCGACCGCGCGCGGCGGCACGCGCTGTATGGTCCGGACTGGGACATGGACGAAGATTTCCTCGCCGCGCTGTCAAAAGGGATGCCGCCATCGGCGGGGATCGCGATGGGGTTCGACCGGTTGGCGATGATCGCCTCGGGCGCGGATCGGATCGGTCAGGTGTTGTGGCTGCCGCCCGCCGATCTGGCGTGAACTGAGCCCCCGGATACCGTCACGCAACCAGGTTGTAACCAGCTTGAAAGTTTTTGCCGGATATCGTTCAAAAATTGATCAATCAGGTGCATTCATGGACAATCCAATTCATGCCGGCAGTCCCTTCGCCATCCCGGTCCTTCGCGGCATACGGCGCTTCGGCGACGCCAGGCGCGGCACGGCCTCCATCGTCCTCGCATTGGTACTGGGCGGCATGGTGACCGTGACCGGTCTGGGCTTTGAAACGGCCGAATGGGACGCCGCGAACGCCAGCGCGCGGCGGACGGCCGATATCGCCGCCAATGCCGGCACGATCGTTTACGCGGCGACCGGCAACGCGAAAACCGCCGCGATCGCCGCCGCTCAGGTGGCGCAAT
This sequence comes from Acetobacteraceae bacterium, assembly GCA_003164305.1. Next base: position 9,102 of record PLSZ01000085.1, on the reverse strand, counting down.
TGAACGGCATCGCCGGCGGCATCGCGTTACGCTGGGATGGGGCGAGCAACACTCTGTCCGGCGGTGCGCTGTGGGTGCAGGTGATCCACGGCGTTGAAGACGTCAACGACGTCGCGGTGAAAGTCTCCGTCGGAGAAGCGGAAGCGGTGGTCCTGCGCGGGCCGGCCAGCACGCCGCCGGAGACCGTCGCCGCGAACGACATCGTCTTCAATCACAGGTTGTAGTTACTCGGCGGCCTCGGGCGCGTCGGCCGCCGGTTTCGTTTCAGTCTCCGCCGAACGCCGACCCGAAATCCATTGCGACAACCGATCCAGATACAGATAAATCACCGGCGTCGTAAACAGCGTCAGCGTCTGGCTGACCAGCAAACCGCCAACCATCGCGTAGCCCAGAGGCTGGCGGATTTCTGATCCCGTGCCGGTCCCCAGCATCAGCGGCACGCCCCCAAGCATCGCCGCCATCGTCGTCATCANNACCAGCATGATGCCGTTCTTCTTCACGATGCCGATCAGCAGAATGATACCGATCAACGCGATCAGGCTGAAGTCGAACCCGAACAGCATCAGCGTGGCCAACGCACCAACGCCCGCCGACGGCAACGTCGACAAAATCGTCAGCGGGTGAATATAGCTCTCGTACAAAATGCCGAGGATCAGATAGACCACGACCAGCGCCCCAATAATCAACAACGGCACCGACGATAACGACGCCTGAAACGCCTGGGCATTGCCCTGAAAACTCGTGGTCACCGACGCCGGCAGTCCCACTTCACCTTCCGCCCGTTGCACCGCCTCGGTCGCCTGGCCAAGCGAAACACCCGGCCCGAGATTGAAGCTGATCGTGATCGCGGGGAACTGACCCTGATGGCTGATCGACAAAGGCTGGATCGGCGTTGTCGACCATTTGGCGAAAGCGGACAGCGGCACTTCGCCGCCCGTGGTGGTCGATCGCAGGTAGATTTTGTCGAGCGTCGTGACGTCCTGTTGCAACGCCGGCAACACCTCCATGATCACTTCGTAACTGGAAAGCTGGGTGAAATACTGCGCGATCTCGCGTTGCCCGAAAGCGTCATACAACGTGTCGTCAATGTTCTGCGCGGTCAGCCCGTAGCGGGAGGCCTGGTCGCGATTGGTCACCAACGTCAGCGTCGTGCCGGTCGTCTGCTGATCGGTCGCGACGTCCCGCAACTCCGGCAACGTCTTCAATTTCGCCAGCATCTTCGGCGCCCACTGGTTCAACTCCGCGATGTCGGAGCCTTGCAGCGTGTATTGATATTGCGTGCGCGCGACGCGTCCGCCGACCCGCACGTCCTGCGCCGATTGCAGAAACAACGCCGCGCCCTCTACCTTGGCCAATTGAGGACGCAACCGGGCGATGACCTGGTCCGCCGTCGCGGTGCGCTGATCGCGCGGCTTCAACGTGATGAACAGCCGGCCGTTGTTCCCCGCGTAACCGGACCCGCCCAATGCCATCGCGACATGCGCGACCGCCGGATCCTTTTGCACGATGGCGCCCAGTTCGGTCTGATAGCGCATCATGGCTTCGACGGAGGTGTTCTGGCTGGATTCGGAAATACCGGTGATCAGTCCGGTATCCTGCTGCGGGAAAAATCCTTTCGGAATGATCACGAACAGAAACACCGACAGGCCCAGAGTCGCCAGGAACACCAGCAGCGTGACGAAACGCCACTCGAGCACGATGTCCAGGCCGCGTTCGTAGCCCTTCAACAACCGGTCGAACGCCCGTTCGCTCCATTCGTAAAATCGGCCGTGGTGCGCTTCCTTCGGCGGCGTCAGAAACCGCGACGCCATCATCGGCGTCAACGTCAGGGAAACCGCCGCCGAGACGACGATCGTCATCGACAACGTGACCGCGAACTCCCGGAACAATCGCCCGATGATGCCGCCCATCAGCAACAGCGGGATCAACACCGCGATCAACGACACGCTGATCGAAACGATCGTGAACGCGATCTCGCGGGAACCTTTCAGCGCGGCCTCCAGCGGCGCGTCGCCTTGCTCGATATAGCGTGTGATGTTTTCCAGCATCACGATGGNNCGTCATCGACCACGAAGCCGACCGAGATCGTCAGCGCCATCAGCGACAGATTGTCGAGACTATAACCGGCGGCCCACATCAACGCGCAGGCGCCCAACAGCGCCAGGGGGACGGTGATGCTGGGGATGATGGTCGCCCACAGGCTGCGCAGGAAAATGAAGATCACCATGACGACCAGAGCGATGGTCAGCATCAGCGTGAACTGCACGTCGCTGACCGCGGCGCGGATCGTTTGCGTGCGATCGCTGAGGGTGAAAATCTTGATCGCCTTCGGCATCGTCGCTTCCAGACGCGGCAACTCCTTCATGATTTTGCCGACGGTCTCGATCACGTTGGCGCCGGGTTGCTGAAAGATCACCAGGAACACGCCGCGCTTGCCGTCCGCCCAACCGGCCTGCGTGGTGTCCTGCGCGCCGTCGATCGCCGTGCCGATGTCTCGTACCCGCAACGGCCCATCGTTGTGATACGACACGATGACGTCGTTCCACGCCTTCGCCTTGGTCAATTGATCGTTGGTGTAAATGGTGAACGCGCGTTTGGTGCCCTCGATCGATCCCTTTGGCCCGTCCGCCGTCGCCACCGACAACTGTGTCCGCACATCCTCCAAGGAGACGCCCTTCGCCACCAGCTTCGCCGGATCGAGTTGAACGCGCACCGCGGGTTTCTGCTGGCCGCCGACCGTCACCTGGCCGACGCCGGAGATCTGGCTGATCTGCTGCATCAGTTTGGTCTCGACGTTGTCATCGACCTCGCTCAGCGGCAGCGTGTCGGAGGTCGCGCCCAACAGCAGAATGGGCGAGTCCGCCGGATTGACCTTTCGAAATGTCGGCGGCGCGGGGAGGTTCTTTGGCAATTGCCCGCCGGCGGCGTTGATCGCGGCCAGAACGTCGGCCGCGGCGCCGTCGATGGCGCGGTTCAGGTCGAACTGGATGGTGATCGCCGTCGCGCCCAGTGTGCTGATCGAGGTCATCTCCGACACGCCGGGGATCTGCGCGAACTGCGTCTCCAGCGGTTGCGCGACCGAAGATGCCATGGTGTCCGGACCGGCGCCGGGCAGCAGCGCGGAGACCTGAATGGTCGGAAAATCGACCTGTGGCAGCGGGGCGACGGGCAGTTGCGGATAGGCGACGAGGCCGACGAACAGAATGCCGATCATGAGCAGAGACGTGGCGATCGGCTGCCGGATGAACGGCGCGGAGATCCCACCTCCCACGTCTATGGAGCCCGCGTGGTGTTATTCGGACCCGGCGTCGCGGCCTGCGCCGCCGCGGCTCCAGGAGCGGACGCGGNNCCCGGGCGCCGATGTTTCGGCGGCGGTCTTCTGGGCTGAATCGGATTCCGGAGCCGGCGCCTGGACCGGGCCTCGCGGCGCGGCCGCTTCCGCCGGCTTCGCCTCGGTGGGCGTGACCAGAGTGCCGTCGCTCAGGCCATATTGACCGGCGACGACGACTTTTTCGCCAGGCGACAACCCTTTCGCGACGACGGCCCCGATATCGCTCTCCTGACTGACCGACACCGCGCGCTGTTGGACCTTGTCATCGTTTCCGACAACGAACGCGAAAAGACCGTCCGGCCCACGTTCGACCGCCTCGTCCGGCACGACGACCACCTGGTTCAGCGTGTCCAGCAGCAGGCGCGTGGATACCGAAAGCCCCGGCCAGAGGACGTTGTCGGTGTTGGCGAAGGTGGCCTTCATGCGGATCGTGCCACTGGCCGGATCGACCTCGTTATTGACCAGCGCGAGGTGACCTTCAGACAGGGTTTTCGTGCCATCGGTGCTCAGCGCGGCCACCGGAACGGTGCCGGCGGCGAGTGCTTTGTTGATGTCCGGGACTTCTTCCTCCGGCGCGGTGAACACGACGGAGATCGGCTGCAATTTGACGATCGTGACGATCCCGGTGGTGTCGGCCGCGTGCACGATGTTGCCGGGATCGACCAGCCTAAAGCCGGCCTTGCCCGCCAACGGCGAGCGAATGGTCGTATAGCTGACCTGGGTTTGCGCGTTGTCGATCACCGCCTGATCGCCCTGGATCTGCGCCATCATCTGCTGCACGGTCGCCTGCTGTGTATTGAACTGTTGCCTCGACGCGAACTCCTGCGTCGCCAGCGCGCCATACCGCGCCAAATTCAGCTGCGCGTCCCTTAAACTCGCCTCATCCTGGGCTTTTTTGGCGATCGCCTGATCCAGCGCGGCCTGATACGGGCGCGGATCGATTTGCACGAGCACCTGGCCTTCGGTGATCATCTGACCCTGTTTGAACCCAACATCGGTGACCTGGCCATCGACACGGCTGCGCACGGTCACGGTGTCGAAGGGCTGCACCGTGCCGAGCCCGTTCAGGTAAATCGGGAAGTCGGCCTGGCGGACATCCGCGACCGTCACCGGAACCTTCTGGGGCGGTTTCTTCGCCTCGGCCGCTTGGTGAGCGGCGGTTTGGTGGTGGTGCCAAACGGCGTAGCCGCCCACCGCGACCACGATCAGAATAAGCACCAGCGGCCAACCGCGGCGGAACGTGGATCTGAAAGCCAAGGAGATCTCCCGAAACCCGGGACTCAACGAGCAGTCCTCGGAAAGGTTCCGCTTTGGGCCGGTTAGCCAACCACTCCGACCGCTCCTAGCGTCGCCGCGCCGCCGAGGACCAGCATCGGATGCACTTTCGTAGTCAGCAGCACGACGGTCACCGCCAGGGTCAGTAAGCCCAGACTCCAGTCCAGCGTCGTGGCCTTGATCAATAACGCGGCGCTGGACAGCAGCAGGCCGGCGGTCACCGGCATCAGGCCCTTCTGGATCGCTTTCCGCCACGGCGCGTCCCGGAACCTCTGCCACGCCGAGGCCACGAGGAACGTCAGCACCGAGGATGGCAGCACCACGCAGACCATGGTCAGGATGGCTCCGCTGAGGCCGGCGACATGCCAGCCGATCAGGCTCACCACCATCATGTTCGGGCCAGGCGCGGCCTGCGCGAGGGCGAACAACGCGGCGAAGGTGTGCGGCGACATCATGTGGTTCACATCGACCACCTGACGTTGCAACTCGGGCAGGATGGTGTTGGCGCCGCCGAACGCCAGTAACGACATTTGCAGGAAGACCAGGCAAAGATGGACGAGTGGGTTGGTCACTTTTCGAATCGCCACAGCACCAGAATGGACGCTACGGCCAGCACCGGCATCGCCATGGGCAACGGCAGCCGGATCACCGCGATCGCGACGAACGTGATCGCGGCGATGGCCAATGCCAGCCAGCGGCCTCGCAACGGGGCGGCGATCTTGATCGAGGCCGTCAGCACGAAGGCCGAGGCGGCCGCGGCCAGGCCAGCGAAAGCGCGGCGGACGATCGGCTGGTCGGCGAACTGGTCGTAGATCGCGCCCAGGCCGACCACGATCGCGACCGGCGCCAGCATCAGGCCGAGCACAGCGGCGACCGAGCCCGCCATGCCGCGGAACCGCGCCCCCACGGCGACGGAGACGTTGATGATGTTGCCGCCAGGCAGGAATTGGCACAGCCCGAGGACTTCCGCGAACTCGGTGGCGGTCAGCCACTTGCGTTCCTCGACGATGGTGCGGCGCGCCCAGGGCAGGACGCCGCCAAAGCCGCGAACGCCGACCATGAAGAATCCGGTGAAGATGTTGGCGACGGATGGCGCCGATTGGGCGGCCGCCGCGGCGTCCGCCGGGGCCGGGAAAGCGGGCGTTTCAGACATGCGGGACGATCAGCCGGCCTCGATGCGGATCAGCGTGGGTTCCTCCATCACCGTCCCGAGGGCGGCGATCCGGGCGACAGCCTCACGCATTTCGCTTTCGGTCGTCTCATGCGTCACCAGCACCACCGGCACTGCCTCGCCGGGACTGCGGCCACGTTGCAGCATCGACTCCAGGGATATGCCGTGATCGCGCAACGCCGCGGTGACGTCGGCGATGACGCCGGGCCGGTCGACGACCATCAGGCGGATGTAATACGGGCCGACATGCGCGCTCATGGGCACCGAGGGCGCTGCCGACAGCGCCTCGGCCGCCGCGCCCCAGACCGGGGTCGCGCGGTTGCGAGCGATGTCGATCAGGTCGGCGACGACGGCGGAGGCGGTGGGGCCGGCTCCCGCGCCGCGGCCTTCCAGCATCACGCGGCCGACGAAATCGCCCTCGGCGACCACCGCGTTGAACACCCCATCTACCCGCGCGATCGGCGCCGATTGCGGCACCATGCAGGGGTGGACGCGCGTTTCGATCCCGGCCTCGGTATGCCCGGCGATGCCCAGAAGTTTGATGCGATAGCCAAGCTCGGTGGCGAAGCCGATGTCGAGCGCGGAGATCCGGCGAATGCCTTCCACATAGACGGCGTCGAACGCCACCGGGCGCCCGAACGCCAGCGCGGCCAGGATCGCCAGCTTATGCGCCGCGTCGATGCCGTCGATGTCGAAGGACGGATCGGCCTCGGCGTACCCGAGCTTCTGCGCGTCGGCGAGCACTTCGGCGAACTCGCGCCCGCGTTCCCGCATCTGCGTCAGGATGTAGTTGCAGGTGCCGTTCAGAATGCCGGCGATGCGGGAGATCCGGTTGCCGGCGAGGCCCTCCCGGATCGCTTTGATGACGGGGATGCCGCCGGCGAC
>PLSZ01000085.1:0-2367 GCA_003164305.1 Acetobacteraceae bacterium | reverse complement strand
CGGCCGGCCGGCGCGGGCGGCGACGATGTCGGCGTTGTCGCGCAGCAGTTTCAGGACGCCGGCGCCGACGGTGCCGAGACCGGCGACGGCGACAGACAGGGGGCGGGTCATGGTGGGGCTCCGTCGCGGGCTCGCGCTTCGGGCCGTCATCGACAATCTCGGCGGACGGGTCAAGGGCGGCCCGCCAGTCGTCCAGGTTCCCCCGTCTTCCAAGCCCCCCGTCTTCCAGGTGCAATGTCCGGAGCGGCGAGTATCCAGGTCCACCCGCGAACGGAGTAGCGGCGCATCCGAGGCCGTGTTCTTTAAGCGTGGGCCTTTTGGTAGGTTAGTCAGTGGTAACCTGCCTCCCGATATTCAGACCTAAGCGATACAATCGACGAAACTCTCCGCGATCGGGACCGGGCGCTTACGGTCAGGCGAAGCCTTCAGTCGAGACACCTTCGTCCGGCAAGGTTCAACGGGCCAGCAATTCCTGTATCTTCGCGTTGAGCGCGGGAAGCTTGAATGGCTTGGTGAGCATCTCCATCCCTGGGCCGAGAAATTCCCCACGCGCGATCGCGTTTTCGGTGTAACCGGTGACAAAGAGGACCTTCAGCTCCGGGTGAAGCTTGCGGGCGACCTCCGCGAGTTGCCGCCCGTTCATGTTGGGCAGGCCCACATCCGTCACCAGCAGATTGATGCCGTGGCCAGACCGAAGAATTTCAATCGCGGCCTTCGCGTCCGGTGCGTCAAGCACATTGTAGCCGAGTTCCGCGACCACCTCCGTCATGATCTCGCGCAAGGTCTCGTTGTCATCGACGATCAGGATCGTCTCGCCCTGCCCTTGCGGCGCCGCCTCCACGATGGTCTCGTCCGGCGTTTGCGCGTCCTGCCTGCCGCGGCGCAGGTAGATGGTAACGGTCGAGCCTTCCCCGACCTCACTGTGGATGCGGATGTAACCGCCCGATTGCCTGGCGAAGCCGTGGGCCATCGACAGGCCGAGGCCGGTGCCCTGACCGATCGGCTTTGTCGTGAAGAACGGGTCAAACGCCCGGGCAATCACCTCGGCCGGCATGCCGCATCCGGTGTCCGAAACGCCGATCATCACGTAGTCGCCGGCCTCCACGTCGTACAGGCGGGCATGGTCTTCATCGACCCGCATGTCAGTCGTCTCAAGTGTCAGCCTTCCCCCCTCGGGCATCGCGTCGCGCGCGTTGACCACCAGGTTCAGCAGCACGCTATCGAGCTGGTTGGCATCGGTCAGCGCGGGCCACAGGTTTCCTTTCAGCTTCAGATCGAAGGCGATGTTTTCACCGAGTGTCCGGCGAAACATGTCGCCCATGCCGACGACCAGGGCGTTAACGTCCAACGATTGGATGTCGAGCGACTGTTGCCGCGCGAAGGCCAGCAGACGATGTGTCAATATTCCCGCGCGTTCCGCCGATTTGGAGGCGCCCGTGATGAAGCTGCCGATGCCATCGACGCGCCCAGAATCGATGCGCCGCCGGATCAGGTCGAGCGAACCGGTGATCTCAGCGATCAGATTGTTGAAATCGTGAGCGATCCCTCCGGTCAGTTGGCCCAGTGCCTGAATCTTTTGCGCCTGGTGAAGCTCCTCGCGGAGCTGGAGGTAATCCTTCTCGGTCCGCTGATGCGCGCTCAGGTCCTGAAAGCAATTGACGGCGCCGATGAGCGAACAATGATCATCGAAGATCGGGGCGATATTAACGAGAACCGTCACGCGTGAGCCATCGGGCCGCTCGATGATGGCTTCCTGGTCGCGCGACGGCTTGCCGGTCCGCAGCACCAACTCCATCGGCGTTTCGTGGTGTGGCAGAAACGAGCCATCGGGACGAAACAACTTATGCGATCCGCAGAATTTCACGTCGGTATCGCCCGGCCTGGGCGCGCGGCCCCAAAGTTCCGTGGCACGTTTGTTATAGGAAACAACGACGCCATCGGCATCGCAAACGTAGACCGCCGCGGGAAGAATCTCGACGAGGTCCGTGGAAAACCAACTGAGAGCAGGTCGTGCGCCCTTCGCTCTCGTCCGCGGCTTCGTCATTGCGTCCTCTGAAGATTCGCGGTGGACCATCTAATGGATCTAACCAATGGCATCGTTCACCCTGGCGGATCTACGGGCGGGGTCAGTTGGACCCTGCGGGATGATGGGCGGTCGCGTAAGGTTCGGAAAATACTCAGATGCCTGCCACAGTGCCGTCAGCGATTGTCGGCCTTTGCGTGTCGCGGCCATTCGAGTGCCGCCGGTAAGCGGTCCGTTTCGAGTCGAAAACCGCTATTTGACCGCGCCGACGTGAACGGCCGCTCCGGGGTTCAAATCGCCCGAAGCCGTCAGTCCGCTCTCGGCCAATCTCGGTCGTTGGAGCG
>PLSZ01000039.1 GCA_003164305.1 Acetobacteraceae bacterium | reverse complement strand
CGCGAAAGGTTCCACGAGGACGCCATATAACAACATCGCGACAACGGCATCGCGAAACGAAAGCCGCACAGTGGCGATGACCTCAGGTCTCCTCCGCCCACCGCCGCCCGCCAATCATCAGCAGTACGACCGCCAGCACCGGCGCCACCAGCCGAAGATCGAGCTCCGGAAACAGCACGAACCGCGCGCGCGTACGGCATGCCGGCCTACTCGCCCCAATGGCCCGATACCCCCCCGTTGATCCTGATCAATGCACCCAGGCGCCGCCGCGCGCCTCACTGCCACCCAAGGGGGACACACTCACCGGACGGAGCCAAATGAACTTCCATTCCCTCGCCTTCATGCTTGACCATCCCGACGCCCCTCCTCGGGCGGCGAGGCCTCCGGTCAACCGTCGCCTCATGATGGCCCTTGTCCCGCTCGCCATTGGACTGATCATGGCCGTGCTGCCCCCACCCCCGGGCCTCGCGCAGTACTCCTGGTGGTACTTGTCCCTGTTCGTCACCGTCATCGTCGGCCTGATCGTCGAACCCGTCCCCGCCGCCGCCGTCGGCTTCCTGGGTGTCACCGTCGCCGCCGTGCTCTGCCGGGAGCTTCTGTTTTCCCCCGCCCAACTCGCCGCCCCCGGCTTCAACGCCAACAGTTCCGCCATTTCCTGGGCTCTCAGCGGGTTCTCCAACTCCACCGTCTGGCTGATCTTTTCGGCCTTCGTGTTCTCGCTCGGCTACGAGAAGACCGGGCTCGGCAAACGCATCTCCCTGTTGCTGCTGTCGCGTCTGGGAGGGCGCACGCTGACCCTGGGCTACGCGATCATGCTCGCCGACCTGTCGCTGGCGCCGTTCATGCCCTCCAACACCGCGCGCAGCGGCGGCACCATCTATCCGATCATCGAGAACATTCCGGCGTTCTACCAGTCGAAGCCGAACGATCCGTCCTCGCGCCGAATCGGCGGCTTCCTGATGTGGACCGCGATCGCCTCCACCTGCGTCACCAGTTCGATGTTCCTGACCGGCCTCGCCACCAACGTCCTGGCGGTCGAGCTGGTGCGCAAGACCGTGCATCTCGATCTCGCCTGGGGTCATTGGTTCCTGGCCTTCCTGCCGGTGGGTCTGATCCTGCTGGCGATTACCCCCGGTCTCGCCTACCTGCTCTACCCGCCCGAGCTGAAGACCTGCCCCGAAGTCCCCGATTGGGCCCGTAAGGAACTGCGCGCTCTGGGCCGCCTGTCGGGCGGCGAAATCACTTTACTGGCGCTGGTGGTCATCGCACTGGCCCTGTGGATCTTCGGCACCAGTCTGATGGACCCGACCACGGTGGCGCTGCTGGTCGTCGGGCTGCTGGTGGTCACCCGTACCGTGACCTGGAGCAACGTCCTGGATGACAGACCCGCCTTCAACACACTGATCTGGTTCGGCACCCTGGTGACCCTGGCCGGAGGTCTCGCCAGTACCGGCGTCGTCGGCTGGCTCGCCGGTCAGGTCGGCCCGCACCTCGCCACGATGTCGCCTCTGGGCGGGTTGATCGGCCTGATCCTGCTGTTCGTGGGGCTGCATTACCTGTTCGCCAGCACCACCGCGCACGCGACGGCGCTGCTGCCGCTGATGCTGACGATGGCGACCCAGATCCCGGGCCTGCCGATCGCCAAAGCCGCTTTGGCGTTGTGCCTGACGCTCGGCATCATGGGCATTATCACGCCTTATGGCTGCGGTCCCAGCCCCGTGTACGCCGGCAGCGGCTTCCTGCCCGGCCGGGACTACTGGCGCCTGGGTGCTATCTTCGGCGCCGTTTACATGCTGGCATTTCTGCTGATTGGCGTGCCTTTCCTCTGGTTCGTACTCTGAGTGAGGCCGGATTATGCACCATGTCGATACCGATATCCTCATTCTGGGCGCGGGCGGCGCCGGCCTCCGCGCCGCCATCGCCGCAGCGCAATCGGCCCCTGAGCTGAATATCGCCCTGGTCTCCAAGGTGTTCCCGATGCGCAGCCATACCGTGGCGGCCGAGGGCGGCTCGGCCGGCGTCGTGCAAAGCCACGACAGCCTGGAGAACCACTTCCACGACACCGTCGCCGGCGGCGATTGGCTGTGCGAGCAGGATGTCGTCGACTACTTCGTCTCCCGTTGCACCCCCGAAATGGTGCAACTGGAGCACTGGGGCTGCCCCTGGAGCCGCAAACCCGACGGCCACATCAACGTCCGCGCCTTCGGTGGCATGAAGATCGAGCGCACCTGGTTCGCCGCCGACCGCTCCGGCTTCCACATTCTGCACACGTTGTTCCAGACCTCGATCCAGTTCCCCTCGATCCGCCGCTTCGACGAATACTTCTGCGTCGATCTGCTGTCCGATGAAGGCCGTGTCCAGGGCGCCGTGATGCTGGCGCTCTCGACCGGGGAGTTCACCGCGATCCACGCGAAGGCCGTGGTCATCGCCACCGGCGGCGCCGGCCGCGTGTACAGCCAGAACACCAACGGCGGCATCGTCACCGGCGACGGCATGGCGCTGGCCTACCGCCACGGCGTGCCGCTGCGCGACATGGAATTCGTGCAGTATCACCCGACCTGCATGCCGGGCACCGGTCTGCTGTTCACCGAAGCCTGCCGCGGCGAGGGCGCCTTCCTGCTCAACAAGAATGGCGATCGTTACTTGCAGGACTACGGCCTCGGTCCCGCGTCGCCCGAGCCGCGCAACAAGTTCATGGAACTCGGCCCGCGCGACCGCCTGAGCCAGGCCTTCTGGCATGAGGAGCGGAAGGGCAACACCGTCAGCACTCCGCAAGGCGCGACCGTGTTGTTGGATTTGCGCCATCTCGGCCGCGCCAAAATCAAGGAGCGTCTGCCACTGATTTGCGAAATGGCCGAGCAGTTCATGGGTATCGATCCGGCCACCACGCCAATCCCGGTACGCCCGGCGGTTCATTACACGATGGGCGGCATCCTGGTGGACATCAACACCGCCTCGCCGTTGGCTGGCCTTTACGCCGCGGGCGAGTGTTCCAGCGTCGGCATCCACGGCGCCAACCGCCTGGGTTCCAATTCGCTCGCGGAACTGTCCGTGTTCGGCCGCGTCGCCGGCGAACAAGCGGCGAAATTCGCGAAGATGGCCGGACCGGCGAAGCGCTCGACCCAGACCGAGGCGGTTGAGGCGAAAGCGCTGGCCCTGCTGACCCAGAAAGGCGACGGCGAACGGCACGCGACCATGCGCGCGGAGATGGCCGCCAGCATGGAAAAAGGCTGCGGCATCTATCGTCTCGGTCCCGAAATGCGCGAAACCTGCGACACGCTGGCGAACCTGAAACAGCGCATGGCGGGCGTCACGCTGGAAGACAAATCCCGCGTCTGGAACACCGATTGGATCACCGCCATCGAGCTCGGCTACCAACTGGATGTCGCCGAAGCGATGGCGCACTCCGCGATAGCCCGGGAAGAATCCCGCGGCGCGCACCAGCGCATCGATGGCTTCGAACAGCGCGACGACGCGCGGTTCCTGCGCCACAGCCTGGCGCATTACCAGGACGGCGGCCCGCCGACGATCAGCTACGGTCCGGTCAAAATCACCCATCTTCCTCCCGCCCAACGCGCCTACGGTGCTCTGGGCGAGCAGGCGGACGCCGCCGCCCGCGCGACAGCCGGCAACAAGGATGTGGCGCATGTCTGAGGTCCCCACGTCTGAGATCATGGAACGCACCAAAACCATCGAGTTGCGGGTGTTGCGCTACCGCCCCGTGTCGGACCACGAGCCGGTGTTCCAGGCGTATCAGGTGCCGTATTCCGACGACATGTCGGTGTTGCAGGTCTTGCAGTCGGTCAAGGACACCCAGGACGGCACGCTGTCGTTCCGCTGGTCCTGCCGCATGGCGATCTGCGGCAGTTGCGGCATGATGATCAACGGCGACCCGCGCCTCGCCTGCAACACCTTCGTTCGAGACCTGGCACCCAATCCGGTCACCGTCGAACCGCTTCGCAACTTCCCGATCGAGCGCGACCTGGTCGTCACCGTCGGCGATTTCGTTAAGAAGATCGAGAGCATTTACCCATACATCATCCCGAAGACCCCGAAATCGATCGAGGCCGGCGAATACCTGCAAACTCCCGCGCAGATGGCGGCGTATGAATCGTTCAGCGATTGCATCAATTGCATGCTGTGCTACGCCGCCTGTCCGCAGTTCGGCGCCAACCCCGACTTCATCGGCCCCGGCGCCATGGCGTTGCTGCAGCGCTACAACGGCGACTCCCGCGACGGCGGCCAGCAACTTCGTCTGGACAGCATCGCCGGCGAGGACGGCGTCTGGTCCTGCACCGCGGTCGGCGTTTGCTCCGACGCGTGCCCGAAACAGGTCGATCCGGCCAACGCCGTCAACCAGAACAAGACCAAAAGCGCGCTCGACTTCTTCCTGCGCTTCATCAGACCCAAAGATCAGGGGGCGGGAGCGAAATCATGAGCGAACGCCGGCCCTATGTCCGAGCCCAGCCACGCGACTGGTGGGCGCGTAAACCGTATCTCGGTTATACGTTGCGCGAATTGACCGGCGTCGGCGTCGTCCTCTACGGCGGCATCCTGCTTGCCGGCCTGATCAGCCTGGCGCGTGGCCCCGAGGCGTTCGAGGGCTTCCGATCGTTTCTCACCAGTCCGCTCTCGTTGCTGATCCATCTGTTGTTGCTGGCGGTGATGATCTGGCACGTGGTGACCTGGTTCCAGACCATGCCGAAGACGATGCCGAAACTGATCGCCAACGGGCGGCACGTGCCGCAACAGAAACTGACCCTGGCCGGCGTGGGGATCGCCGCGGTGTGCTCGGCCGCCCTGATCGCCGCCTTCTTGATCGCGGGAGCGCTGCCATGACCCCGCACCCCAATCCGAGACGCTCCATGGCGCCGATTTTCTGGCTGATGTTCGGCGCCGGAGGCATGCTTTCCGCCTTGTTCGGCCCCGCTCTGATCGTCCTGACCGGCATCATGCTGCCGTTCGGCCTCGGCGTCCCAGGCGGCTTCGGCGACTACAGCCACGTTCTTCGATTCGCGCAAAACCCGCTCGGCAAGCTGATCGTGCTCGCGGTGATCGCTCTGTTCTTCTGGCATGGCGCCGAGCGGATCTTCCTGACCCTGAAAGACATGCGAGCCGGCGCGTTGCCGATCTTGCGCCTGGCGACCTATGGTGTCGCCGCCGTGCTGACGCTGGTCACGCTGGAATTGCTGTTGGAGATCGGATTTTGAGCCTCGCCCTGCGACCAGCCGACATCGACGCTCCCGAAGCCCCTCTCGACCGCCTCCCCGACTATCTTCGGGAAGTCTACACGTGGGCCTATCTGACCCCGTGGCTGACCGGGTTTCTGGATCGCCAGTTCGTCGTGCAAACGATCCTGTGGGGCAACGCGCAACGTCTGATCGGCGACGTGCTGGCGGCGGTGACGCCGGGCGACCGGATTTTCCAGCCGGCCGCCGTATATGGCACGTTCTCCCGCCAACTCGCGGGCCGTGCCGGGCCGTCGGGAAGCCTCGAGATCCGCGACATCGCGCCGCTGCAGGTCGCGCTGACACGGCGCAAGGTGGCTGGCCTGCCGAGGGTCAACGTGGCGTGCGGCGACGCGGCGGACCCAGAACAAAGCCAGTTCGACGCCGTGACGTGCTTCTTCCTGCTGCATGAGGTACCGGACGACGTGAAAGTCCGTGTCGTGCACGCGATGCTCGGCCTGGTGCGCCCGGGTGGCAAGGCGATCTTCGTCGATTACCATCGCCCACGATGGTGGCACCCGCTGAAGCCCGTCATGAGGCAGGTCTTCGACCGGCTGGAGCCGTTTGCCCGCACGATGTGGTCGCATGAGATCGAAGAACTCGCCGGTGCGCGTTCCACCGCGTTCCAATGGCGCAAACGCACGCGGTTCGGCGACATGTACCAAACCGTGATCGCGGAGCGGCGTTGAGCCGCCCCCGCGTTGCCATGCGGTAAACGTGCGCGCCAGTCGCGCGCCTGAGTGGCTCATGGACCGCCGGCCAGGGAACTGCCCAACCAGCGAAGCGCGCAGGGCAATCGCGACGGCGGGGTCTGGTTTCATGCGGTTGGGCGACACGCTTCGCCTTACCCACGGTCTTCACCGGCTGCGACCCCGCGATGTTCGAGTCGAACCGCCCTCGCGGTCCCGAAATGCGATCCCTCCAGAATCAGGACGCGCCGCCGATTTTCTCCCGTCCTGGCCGGGCCTCGACCTGGTGCGGCACGCGGTTCGCCAATTCCACGGATCCCGAGTCGCGCTCCGCCATTATGTCGATACCGCCCTCGATCGCCATATGACGGATTCGTGACGGCACGATGACGAATCCGCGAACCACATCATAAACGGAGACCGACCCGCCATTTAACGCGGCTGTCTCGCGAGTTCGATGATGTTGACACATAAGTGTCATCCATAAAACATTTTTTCCAGTCGTGACTCCAGCGATTAAATGCGATGTATGCGCCGCGCGACCACCGCGTCGCCGGGAAACAGGAAGCACGCATGAGCGAAATAATCCACGGCACGGTCTCTGGCGTGACGCCCCCATCGGTGAAGGCCGGAGCAGTCGGCTGATCGCCGCGCTCATGCCCTCGATGGCGAATCGGCTGATGTCATCGAATCGAGAGCCCCCCCCCATGGACGCCGTCGCCGCGAACATCGGCGATCCGTATCCGCACCGGCGACCGTCCCCGCACACCGGAGAACCCTTATGGCGATAGCCAACGTGATGGACCGCGACCAGGTCGCCGAGGCCTACGGCCGCTGGGCACCCATCTATGACCTCGTCTTCGGCCCGGTCTTCCGCCAGGGCCGCCGCGCCGCCGTCAGGGCAGCCGAGGCCGTCGGCGGGCGCGTCCTTGAAGTCGGCGTCGGCACCGGCCTGTCGCTTGCCGACTATGCCCGCGGCACACGGGTCGTGGGCATCGACATCTCGGAACCCATGCTGGACAAGGCCCGCCGCCGGGTCGAAGCCCAGGGCCTGAGTAACGTCGAAGCGCTGGAGGTGATGGATGCGGAATGTCTCCCTGTCGCCGATGCCTCCTTCGACGTCGTGGTGGCGCAATACGTGGTCACCGCGATCCCCAACCCGGAACGCGCGCTGGACGAATTCGCCCGCGTGGTGCGTCCTGGCGGCGAGATCATCCTGACGACCCGCATCGGCGCCGAAACCGGCTTGCGCGGCACACTGGAAAAATGGCTGATGCCGCTGACCACGAAGCTCGGCTTTCGCACCGAGTTTCCCTGGTCGCGCTATGAACGGTGGGCCGCGCGGTCGAAATCGGTTCGGCTGCTGGAACGGCGGGCGCTGCCGCCGTTGGGCCATTTCTGGCTGCTGCGCTACGGCCGTCTGGCCGATCACGGTCCGGAACAACGCTGACCTGCTCCGCTCCGGAACAATCCCGATAACCCAGGCTGTGTTGCTCTCCCTGAAACGCGTAAGGAAACCTGATGACCCGATTTCTCGACACGCTCAGAACCCAGCGATGGGACGATCATCGTTACTATCACCACAGCCTGGTGAACCAATCGCTGCATCTGCTGAGCGCGATCACCTTCCTTGGCGCTTACGTGCTGATGTTCAAGGACCCCGCGCTGGCCGCGCTGATCGCGTGGTTGGTGGCGATGACCAGCCGGCAAACCGGGCATTTTTTCTTCGAGCCGCGCGATTACGACGTCGTCAACCAGGCGACCGACGCGTACAAGGAAGCGATCAAGGTTGGGTACAACATCCGTCGCAAAATCGTTCTGATGACGGTGTGGGCGTTGTCGCCGGTGCTGCTGCTGGCAGACCCAACGATGCTCGGCCTGGTCGCCGCGCCCAGAACCTGGATTCAGTTCGCCCGTCTCGTGGGCTATCTTTGGCTGGTGGTGGGCGTCAGCGGCCTGGTGTTCCGGACCGTGCAATTGTTCGTCATC
Organism: Acetobacteraceae bacterium; assembly: GCA_003164305.1. The sequence goes on along the minus strand of PLSZ01000039.1, from coordinate 15,961 downwards.
CGAGACGTCATGACCGGCCTCGCCTGGGCCACCAAAATCATCACCGATCCCTTTAACGACGCCAAACTTTATTGCCGCGCGCCACTGCGGCTGTTGCGCGGCGGCCTGATCGCCCCGGACGAAACAGTCGAGTCTCACCAGTAATCCGCCCGCCGGGGCAAGCGCCTGAGGCTGAGCAAGCGCGAGGGCGCCGCCCCATAGGCATCAGGAAAAGCTACCGGGAAGGGATATGTTCGCCTCTGTCCGTCATCCTGGGCTTGACCCGAGGATCTCTCGACACGCGAAGGATGCCGAAAGTCAGACCAGGCGCCCGGGCGGCCCGATCCTCAGGTCCAGCCCGGGTATGACGTTCGGGGGAGGATTTCGCCTTCGCCGACCTTATCCTGATGCCAATGTGGCAGCGCCCCTGGTGAGGTCCGGGGTGAATCCCCGGCGCCTGTCAGCCCCCCGCGCATGCCGCGCCGGTCTGTCAACGCGCCGCTCTGGACAGCGCCGGGGACGGCGCGTAACGCTGCCTCAACTGACGGAAGGGATCTCTCGATGCTGTTCGACTTCGCCGACACCTCGAATCAAAACGTTTACAAATTGCTGGTCGCCACCATCGGGCCGCGGCCGATCGCCTGGGTCACCACCAAAGACGTTGATGGCACCATCAACGCCGCCCCGTTCTCCTTCTTCAACGCGATGTCGGGCAATCCACCGGTGCTGGCCTTCGGCATTGGCGGCCGCGCGCCGGGCGACGTGAAGGACACGGGCGGCAACATCCGCCGCACCGGCCAGTACGTGATCAATCTGTGCAGCTTCGAACTCGCCGAACAGATGAACATCACCGCCATCGACTTTCCCAAGAACATTGACGAACTGAAAGAAGCCGGTCTCAACACCGCTCCGTCGAAGCACGTGAACGTGCCGCGGATCGCCGAGGCCCCGGTCGCGTTCGAATGCGAGCGTCTGGTGATCGTCGATGTCGGCATCGACCGCGCCGTCGTGCTCGGCAAGGTAGTGGCGTGTTACGTGCGCGACGACTGCGTGCTCGACAAGGACCGTTGCTACATCGACACGCCGAAGCTGGACCTGATCGGCCGCATGCACGGCGCGGGCTGGTACGCGCGCACCACCGATCGTTTCGAACTGCCACGTATCCCGGTCGATGAGTGGCCGGCCCGCAAGGCCAAAGCGGCGGAATAAATCAATCGGAGGGGACCAAATGACCAAGATCATCGTCGCGGACAATCCGCTGAACGAAATGAACATCGCGTGCGAATTGCTGCCGCCGAGTCTGGAGGCGGTCATGGCCAAACATGGCAGTCCGGAGTTCAATGCCGCGTTGGCGGACGCCGAATGTCTCGTGGGCTTCGGTGACGGAACGATGGACGACGCGTTCTACAAGCGCGCGCCGAAACTGAAATTGGTGCAGTTGCTGTCCGCCGGCTACGACCGGATCGACATCGAGGCGGCGCGCCGGGCGGGCGTTCCGGTTTGCAACAATGGCGGCGCCAACTCCACCGCAGTGTCCGAGCATGCGATCATGCTGATGCTCGCGGTCAGCCGCAGCCTGACGTGGCAGCACGCGAACGTTTCCGGCGGACGCTGGCGCGGCAACGACGCCAGTTCCGTCAAACTTTATGAAATGTACGGCAAGACCCTCGGCATCGTCGGTCTGGGCACCATCGGCAAGAAAACCGCGAAACTGGCGCGCGCGTTCGGCATGCGCGTACAGTATTACGATGTCATCCGCCTCAGCGAGGAACACGCGGAACAGATCGGCGTGCGCTTCGCGTTGCTGGAGGAGTTGCTGAAGACGTCGGACATCGTCTCGCTGCATGTGCCGCTGTTGAAGGAGACGCGCCACATGATCAACGCCGAGCGGCTGAAGATGATGAAGCCGTCAGCATATTTGATCAATACCTGCCGCGGCCCGGTGGTCGATGAGACGGCGCTCGTCGAGGCGCTGACCAACGGCACCATCGCGGGCGCCGGCCTCGATGTGTTCGAGCAGGAGCCGCCGCCGCCGAACAATCCGTTGTTTCCATTGCCGAACGTCGTGCTGACCGCGCACTTCGCGGGTCCGACCTGGGATACGCAATATTCCCGCTTCCGCAACGCGTTCGACAACTGCCAACGGGTGGCGCGCGGCGACAAGCCGCTGTGGATTATTCCCGAACTCGCGTGATGACCCGGCGGGCCGCGTCCATCGGGCGCGGCCCGTCGTTCCGCGCGAGTCCCTCGCCCCGCCGGGCCGCCCATTGCGCCAGGCCGATCCCCGATCCGATCAGGGTCGCCCCCACGAGATGATAAAGATGCAGTGCTTCCCCCAGGAACAGCACCGCCATGAGACTGCCGAAGGCCGGCATCAGGTGCATGGACTGGCCCGCGCGCGCGGCGCCGATCAACTCAACGCCACGATTGAAGAACAGATATGAAATGAACGAGGGGAACACGGCGGTATAAAATACGCCCGCGAAATTATACCAATCGCCGGCCATCCGAACGCCCTTACTCAGATCCCAGACATAAAACGGCGCCACCATCAGCACGCCCAGACCCATGGCGACCTGCATGAAACTCAAAGGGTGCACCTTCGGACGCCGCCGCAACAAAACCACGTAAAGGCCATAGATCACCGCCGATGCGAGGATCCACAGATCCGCGCGATAAAATCGCATCTGCCGCAACGCGTCCCACGAACCATGCGCGGCGACGAACGCGACGCCGCACAAGGAGATCGCCACCGCGAACAGTTGCCAACCGGACGCCTGCTCCCGGAACAGCAGGAAAGCCCAGATCACGACGATCAGCGGCACGCAGGATTGCATCAACAGCACGTTCAGCGCCGTTGTCCCCGCCAGCCCGACATAAGCCGCCATGTTGAAGAAAGCGATGCCGCTGGCGGACAGCAGCGACATCAGCTTCCAGTGCGCCAGCAGAACGCGCCAGTCATTCTTCAGATGCGGCCAGGCGAAGCAGAACGCCACGGCGAACGCACCGGACCAGCGCCAGAAGGACAGCGCGATCGCCGGCACCGGTCCAAGAATGACCCGGCCAATAATGATGTTACTTGCCCAGAACAGACTGGCCAGCACCAGCAACACCCAGGGCGAATTCCACAGACCCGCCTGGCTTCTCTCGGCCGCCTGGCCGGGCGGCGGCGTCTCGCGCCGGGCCGTACGCCGCGCCTCCATCCGCCGGACGGCGATGGTCCAGGAGGCATTCGGCGCGGAAATACGTAGGGTGAACGGCGAACGCATCGTATACTGCCCTGTCAACGAGGGTGAGAGCAATTCAGTCCCGGACCGCGCGCCGTCACGGCACCGATAACGCGCATGCCGGCGGCCGCGTCACGCTCACGATGACAGGGAGGCAATGTCCGCCGCCGCGACCCGCCTTTAAACCGCATCGAGCGGCGAGCGATGGCCGCATCATACAGAAACCAGCCAATCGCCGGGCGCAAAAATTCGTGACATATGCGTTCAAAACAAGCTAATTCCGCGGTATCGCGCGCGGCGAGATCGAGGTCCGGGGGGTGCGGAACAAAGCCCTGGCGCTCGACACCGTAAGCAACGTCGGATACAGCACCCGTCGCGATCATGCCGATTTGTGCTCTCCTTCACGACACGGACTGGACCGGGTGGCGTCACGCGGCACGCGCCTTTCTGCTCGCCGGCGTTGAACCATCGGACCTGACCTGGACCGTCGGCGGCGACGGCGACCCTCTGCCCCAGACCGAGGGCGGCTTCACCCTGTCCCGCGCCCTGGTCTCCCTGGCCACGCAGGCCTTCCAGGCGCGCGAACCGGAGCGGTTTGGTCTGCTCTACGTCCTGCTCTGGCGCGCCCATCACGGCCGCCTGAACCTTGGCGACGCCATCGATCTCGACCTGCGCCTGGCCCGGAGATGGGCCCTGGCGGTTCGCGCCGACGCGCATCGCATGCGCACGCTGCTCCGTTTCGCCGCGACGTCCACCGCCGAAGAACCGCGTTATGTCGGATGGTACGCGCCGGATCATTACGTCCTGGAAGCGACCGCGCGGCTGCTCGCTCGCCGCGATCCGGCGCGCGACTTCACCATCGTCACGCCGGACGGCACCGCGCACCGGGACCGCGACGGCCTTCGTTTCGGTGCAGGCCTGAAGAATCCCAGCGACGACGAAACCTTGCTGGCCTGGTGGGACGCGCATCGCGACGCCATCCTGGCCGCGGCGAACGAGGGCGGGGGTCTTCCCGAGGCCGAGGAACTCGACGAGGCCCCTCGCCCCATCGACCGCCCGCCGCTCGGCCCCATCGTGCTGCCCGCGAGCCAGACCAGCGCGACGGGTGCATTGTTCCGCGAGGCCCGCGGCTGCGAGCGGTGCGCGCTGTACGGCCCAGCGACGCAGACCGTGTTCGGCGAAGGTCCCGCCAACGCGCGCGTACTGTTTATTGGGGAACAGCCGGGCGATCAGGAAGACGTCATCGGCCGTCCGTTCGTTGGCCCGGCGGGACAATTACTGGATGAGGCGCTGGAATCAGCGGGGATCGACCGGCGACGGATTTACATCACCAACGCCGTCAAGCACTTTAAATTCACCCCGCGCGGCCGCCGGCGCATCCACCAATCGCCCTCGTCCGAAGAGCTCGACATTTGCCGCTTTTGGCTGGACGCCGAGCGTACCGCGCTGAACCCGAGATTGCTGGTCCTGCTTGGCGGCAGCGCGGGCCGCGCGGTCCTCGGCCGGCCGGTGACGGTCACCAGGGAACGCGGCCGGCCATTCACTTTGCCCGATGGCGGCAAGGCGTTCCTGACCGTGCATCCGTCGTATTTATTACGCCAACCCGACGAAGCCTCGCGCGCCCGGGAATACGCCGCGTTCGTGCGCGACCTGCGCGTCGTGGCCAAGCTGATCAGCTCCTGGTCTGAATGACCTGGCGGACCTTGGGATAAACCTCTCGCTCCCAGCGGCGGCCGCTGAACACGCCATAATGGCCAACGCCGCTCTGCAAATGATGCGACTTCATATCGACCCGCACGCCGGTGCACAGATCCAGCGCCGCGACGGTCTGGCCGATCGCGCAAATATCGTCGCGCTCCCCCTCCACCGTCAGCAGCGCGGTGCGACGGATCGCGCCAGGCGACACCGGTGCGCCGTGGAAGGTCAGCTTGCCCAGAGGCAAATGGTCGTCCTGGAAAATCCGCTGCACGGTTTCCAGGAAGAACTCCGCCGGCAGATCCATCACCGCGCAATATTCGTCGTAAAATCGCCGGTGCGTTTCGGCCGACGCCATATCGCCGCCGGCCAGAGCGCGGAACTGCGCGATATGCGCGTTGATATGACGCTCCAGGTTCATCGTCATGAACGCGGTCAACTGCACGAACCCCGGATACACCTTGCGTCCCCCGCCGGGGAATTGCCACGGCACCGTGGCGATCAGTTCCTTCTCGAACCATTCGATCGGCTTCGACCGCGCCAGCATGTTGACCTTGGTTGGGTTCACCCGCGTATCGAGCGGTCCCGCCATCAACGTCAGGCTGCGTGGCTGCGCCGGATCGCGGCTTTCCGCCATGAGCGCCGTCGCCGCGAGCGCGGCCACGGTCGGCTGGCACACCGCCACCATGTGCGCGCCCGGCCCGATGGCGCGTTGAAACCGGATCAGATGCTCCACATAGGCATCGAAGCCGAACGTTCCCGCTTCCGGTGGAATGTCGCGCGCGTTCTTCCAATCGGTGATGTAAAGATCGTGATCCGGCAGCATCGTCTTCACGGTCTGTCGCAGCAACGTCGCGAAATGGCCGGACATCGGCGCCACCAGCATCACCCGCGGCTGCTCGACGGCGATGTCCTTGCGGAAGTGCAACAGCGTGCCAAACGGCGTGTCGTCGGCGGCTTCTTCGATGATCGCCGCGGTCCGGTTGCCCACCGGCACGGTCGGGATGTCGTATTCCGGGCGGTGATGGGTCAGATGCGCTTCGGCGAAAATCTCGCTCGCGGCGCCCAGAGCGCGGAACATCGGCGGCGTCAGGACGCCCAGATCCCAGGCGCGCACCCAGGCGGCGCCGAACCGGGCCGCCTCCCGCAGCGGGTGCAGAAGGTCGTTCTTCGTCTGGTAGATCTGGTATTTCATGGCCGGCTGGTCGTGTGCCCCCACCTGGGTTCGACCCGTCTGAAATGCCCCGGGGATGAAATCGGCGGCCGGATCAACATGAGCCCTCGCTTTTGATGTCAGGTGATGTTTATATTGCATCGCAACATGACACCAGGGGAAGGCCTTGTCACGATGAAAGGGGCGACTTTATTCATTAGCAGCAAAAATTACTCCTCCTGGTCGCTGCGGGGGTTCCTGCTCACCCGGCTGTCCGGGCTGGCGTTCGAGGAGAAAATCGTCTCCCCCGACGATCCGACCAATCGCGCGGAACTCCTGCTGCAATCGTCGTCGATTCGCATCCCCTATCTGGTGCACGGCGACGTCGTGGTGTGGGACACGCTGGCGCTGGCGGAATATCTGAATGAGACATTTCCGCACGCCCACATGTTGCCCGCGGACCCCAAGGCCCGCGCCCATTGCCGCTCGGTCTCCGGCGAAATGCATTCCGGCTTCGCGGCGTTGCGCGGCTCGCTGCCGATGAACCTGAAGCTGTTCCGCCCGGATTTTACCCTGTGGTCGGCGGTGCGCGCCGATATCAGCCGCATCACCGAAATCTGGCGCGAATGCCTGGAGACATGGAAAGGCCCGTGGCTATACGGCGCTCGGCCGACGATCGCCGACGCCATGTACGCGCCGGTCGCCACGCGCTTCCGCACCTATGACGTCAAGGTCGATCGCATCAGCGAAGCCTGGTGCGAGCACGTTCTTGCCTGGCCGGACATGCGCGAATGGTGGGCCGCCGCGCAACGCGAGCCGGAACAGATCGAAGAGCTCGACATCGAGTTTTAGGGCACCCGAGAGGCGCGTTCCCGCGCCTCCGGCGACCGGTCTACTTCCAGGGCGTCGGCGCCGGCACCGCCGCCGGACCTTCATCAAGATCCACCGTGCCGAAATCCGCCGGCCCGACAACCTCCAGATATTCCATATCCGGCGAGTAATCGAACAGATAATGCCGGATGCCCGGCCGCTGGTGCACGCAGTCGCCGGCTGAAACTGTGTGTTCCTTGTCTTCGTACATGAACTTCGCCCAGCCTTTGGTCATGAAGACGATGTGGAACTCGGCCTCGTGCTGATGCCAGCCGGTGCCTTTTTCCGGCGCCTCGTTCGCCTTCACCAACTGCGCGATCACACGCCCGCCGGTCGCGGCGGCGATGCCCAGATCCTTGTAGAGGAAGAAATCGCGCAAACCGTCGCTGCGCCAGACGGCGTCGTCAGGCTTTTGATGGGAGAATTCACTGACAAGCGGTTTTTCGAGCATGGTCATTCCGTCCTCGTTTGGGCCGTTGACGGATGCCGGCAAACGTCCGCGGCCAGGTTGCGAACCCAGACCCGCTTTCAGGACAGTCTCCACCAGCCGCGCGGGTCATTGATCGGCGCCCGCCGCGCTGCTTTCGCACCGTCGCACGGAGGATGGTGCGTTGCAACAGAATTTCCGCACGCCTGGCCATCGCGGAGGAAAACGGTCTATCGTTCCGGAAAGACCCCGCTGGAGGAAACATGCCGCTGCCATTATTGCTCCCACTGGGCAATTTGCCGGACACCCGCTACCCCGATCCGCGGATCGAAAAGCTGGACAAACGGTTCCTTTACAAACAAGGCAACGCCGCGATCGAGCGCATCGCCACCGGCTTTCGCTGGGCCGAGGGACCGGTGTATTTTCGCGACGGCGGCTATCTGATTTTCAGCGACATTCCGAACAACCGCATGATGCGCTGGCTGGAAGAAGACGGCCATCTGTCCGTGTTCCGCGCGCCTTCGCACTACACCAACGGCAACACGCGCGACCGCGAGGGCCGGCTGATTTCCTGTGAGCACGACACCCGCCGCGTCACCCGCACCGAGTTGAACGGCACCGTAACGGTTCTGATGGACGGGTTCGAGGGCAAGCGGTTAAACGCCCCGAACGATGTCGTGGTGGCGAGCGATGGCGGCGTCTGGTTCACCGATCCCGGCTATGGCATCGATGGTCCGTATGAAGGCCATGAGGCCGAAGCGGAATTGCCGCGTCATGTCTGGCGCCTCGATCCGGCGACGGGGCGCGCGCATGTCGTGGCCGACGATTTCGTGCGTCCGAACGGGATCGGGTTCTCGCCGGATGAGCGGCTGCTTTACATCGTCGATAGCGGCATCTCGCATGGCGGCCCCGCGCATATCCGGGTTTTCGATGTCGATGGCGGGTCGTTGCGCAATGGCCGGGTGTTCGCCGATGATTTCGCGCCCGGCATGACCGACGGGCTGCGCTGCGATAGTGACGGCAATGTCTGGTGCTCGATGGGTTGGGGCGATCCGGCCGAGGACGGTGTGCGCTGTTACGCCCCAGACGGTGCGCTGATCGGCAAGATCCATCTGCCCGAGGGCTGCGCGAACCTGTGCTTCGGCGGGGTCAAGAAAGATCGTCTGTTCATGTGCGCCAGCACGTCGGTTTACGCGCTTTATATCAACGGGCGGGGCGCGATGATCCCTTGATCAATGAAACCGCGGCCGAACCTCCTGGCACAGCAACCGCAGCGCTTCCATTTCGTGCGCGTGCACGACCTTGCCGCCGCAATTGAGTTCGACCAGCACGCCGTCCAGCCCCATGTCGTCGCGCAACGCCTCGATCTTGCGCGCGACCGCGTCGGGCGTGCCGATCATCACCGAACCTTCCAGCGCTTTATCGAACGTCATCGTCATCAGCCCATCCGACGTCTTAAATCGAGGATTGGTCGGTTCCAACCCCAACCGATGCGCTGAATCCGCCAGCAACCGCCCCTGTGCGTGAAAGTAATGCAGCAGGCTTGCCTCGTACCGCGCCTTCGCCTCATCCGCCGAGGCCGCGACGAAACCGGGCGCGCGCAGGAACACCTGCCCTTCTCCCTTATGCCCAGCTTCCTTCCACGCTTTGCGATACGACGCTATTTGCGGAATGAAATGCCGTGCGTCCTCATGCCGGATCGCGATAAAAATCGGCATGCCCAGAGCGCCGATCGAAACAAACGTATCTGGGCTTGTGGCGGCGACACGGATCGGTGGCATCGGCGATTGAAACGGCCGCGGCGTGACCGTCACGTCTTCAAACTGAAAGTACTTGCCGGAATGGGAAAACTTCGTTTCGGTCCACGCGCGACGGACGATATCCAGCGTCTCGTTGAAACGTTCCTTACTCTCGGCATATGGAACGTTATACGCCTCATACGTCTTCGCCACGCCGCTGCGGCCGGCACCGAAAATCAATCGCCCGTGACTGATGTGATCGACGGTCGCGGCCTCCTCGGCGATGCGCAGTGGATTGCCCAGAGGCAGCACCTGCACCGCGACACCGATCTTGATCCGTTTCGTTCGCGCGGCGATCGCGCTGGCGATGCACATCGGCGACGACAGCACGGAGCGTGGCGGATCGAAATGCAACTCGGCGAGCCACATGACATCGAGCCCCCAGCGTTCGGCGCCATCGACGATATCGAACGCCTCCTCGAACGCATCCGAGTCGGGACGCCCCACCAACGAGGGAAATTCATGAAAAACGCCGAATTCCATGCCTGAACCTTTCCGTGCGACGCGCGCGATTTCGGCATCCCGCGCGTCGCCCGTCAACCGTTAGCGGTTGGCGTATTCCTCGCGCCGCGTGGACTGCGTGGACAAGGCCGTCAGATAGAGGCCAACACCCAGACCCCAACTGCCATTGATCAGCAACGACTTCACCCAGTTGTTCCACATCCAGCCGCCGGCGATGGGAAGGCCTTTAATCGCGGCGACAACGAATAGCCCGAACAACGCCGCTGTCACGCCCAACAGAATCCCACCCCACCAATAAGTGCCCGCACGGCCGCGCCAGACAGCGCCAAACAAAGCGCCCCACACACCACCCCAAAAACACAGACTGATAATGCGTGGCACACCGAACGGCGGCAACGGATCGATCGGATACGGCGCCGGCATGCCCAGACCTCCCGGCAGATTGAGAAAATGCAGCAACGCCCACATCCCCTGGTGGAACGTCAACACCGAAACGACCGCCACGAGAAAACCAAGTCCGACCCGCTTCTGGATACTGTCCATGAGACTGCCTCCTTTATTTGTTCCGGCTCGCCGCCCTGTTATTATCCAGCACAATAGTCCAGCCTGGGTTCATCTGACAAACCAAGGGAGCAACGGCCATGTCCATCGCCATCAACCCGATCGGGGACCGCTTCGCCGCCGAGCTCACCGGCCTCGATCTCGGCGCCACGCTCGGCGACGCGGACATCGCCGAAATCTGGCGCGCCGTCGATGAATTTTCCGTGCTCGTATTTCGCGAACAATCGCTGACTGACGCGCAACTTCGCGATTTCGCCGCCCGCTTCGGCCCGTTGGAAATCGGCCGAGCCGCCGCGCGACCCGGCCGCCGACGCCTCGCGATCCCGCAAATCGGCGATATCTCGAACCTCAACGAAGACCATCAGGTCCGCGACCTTTTCGACCGCCGCCGCCTCGATGGACTCGGCAATCGCCTCTGGCACACCGACGCGTCCTACATGCCGGTTCCGGTCGTGCTGGGGATGCTGCACGCGGTCGCCTTGCCGCCGCCCTCCCCGTTCGGCAACGGCGAAACAGAGTTCGCCGACATGCGCGCCGCTTACGACGCGCTGCCCGATGCGACGAAGGCCGCGATCAACGATCTGATCGTGCAACATGACGTGTTCTGGTCGCGCGCCCAGGTGGGGTTCACGGAATTCCCTCAGGGTGAGCGCGATCAATATCCGCCGTCACCGCAACGTCTGGTCCGCACGCATCCGGGATCGAAGCGAAAAACCTTGTACCTGTCAGCCCATGCGTCGCACATCGTCGGTTGGCCGGTGGCGGACGGGCGCTTGCTGTTGCTCGACCTGAACGAGCATGCGACGCAACGGCGTTTCGTTTACAGCCACAAATGGCGGTTGGGCGATCTGGTGATCTGGGACAACCGCTGCACGATGCATCGCGGCCGCCCACACGACGAAACGAAAGCGCGCGATTTGCGCCGCGCCACGACCCTGGACACCGGTTCGACGCTCAGTGAGGCAGCGTAATGGGTCCGAGACCGAAGCCCCGGACCCGTTCGAAGCTTAAAGCCAGTTCACCGGTCCGAGGAAGTCCGGCTTGCCGACCGGCACGCCGCGATGCCGCAAAATATTGTACGCGGTCGTGACGAAGAAGAAGAAGTTCGGCAGCCCGAACTGCCGCAGATAATCGACGCCCTTCAACTTCCGCTCCGCGCTGCCGGCCATCCAACTGATGACCTTGTCCTCCGATCCGTCGATCTGCGCGCGGGTCAGCGTGTTGACGAACGCCAGCGAGTCCTCGACCCGTTTTTTCGCCGCCGCGAAGCTGGTGTCATCGACCGCGACGAAATCCGGCCCCGCGACGCCGGCCAACCGGCCTGGGGTGAAGCGGCCAAAATCCGCCGCCTGACGGATCTGCCGGGCCAGACAGAACATGTCGGGATAGAGCCGATCGGTCAGCAGCGCCGCCTCGTCGATCTTGTGGGTGGCGCAATGATCCGCGGCTTTGCCGATGAAATGCGCCAGCGCGCCCAGTTGTTGCGCGCAGATCGGCGCGGACGCGTCGTACATCGAAAATGCCATGGGACTTTCTCCTGTTGTTGGTTTGGCGCTCCGCAACCTACTCGATCCAGACATCGTCGGCCAGAGCTTGCCGCGGCGGCAAGCCCGGACTAGCGTTTCCACCAACGAAACGGCAGCACAGGAGCGTCCAATGGTTGAACGATTGATCTCCGCGGATAATCACATCGACATGACCTATTGCCCGCCCGATCTGTGGTCGGACGCCGCGCCGCATAACTGGAAGACCCAGGTGCCACGCACCGAGGAAAAGGACGACGGCCTGCACTGGATCGTCGATGGCGCCGATCAGGGCATGTGGAACGGCGTCGGCCCGGGGTTCACGAAATACCAGAAAGGCTCGTTCAAACACATCGACGAGATGAAAGATCTCGGGTTCGAGTGGGACTACCGGCGCGGCGCCGTGGCGCGGCCGACCGACCCGGACTGGCGGGTCAAGGACCTCGATCGGGACGGCGTTCGCGCCGAGGTGATCTATGGCTGCCTGCGCCTGAACGAGATCATCGGCGATCTCGCGATTCGCGAGTTCTGCTGTGCCACCTACAACGACTGGGTGGCGGATTTCGCGAAGCGGTCCGACCCCAACCGGGTGTTTCCCCTGATTCTGGTGCCGAACTCCACCCCGGAAGCGGCGGCCGCGGAAGTGCGCCGTTGCGCGAAGATGGGCCTGCGTGGCGGCGACCTCGCGTTCAAGGGAATGGAACTCCCGTTGTGGCACCGCGACTGGGACGCGCTGTGGCGGGCCTCGGCCGAGTGCAAATTCCCGATTTCGTTCCACTCCACGGGCTTCAAGGCGGTGAAGGCGCCGCTGAATCCCGAGATGGAGAAGGAGTATTTCACCGAATGGCGGCTGGTCCGCTCGGCGTTGTTCCAGCTCGATACGATGGAAGTGCTGACGACGATTTTGGCGTCCGGCGCGTGCGAACGCTTCCCCGACTTCAATTTCGTGCTCGGCGAGTCGGGCGTGACCTGGCTGCCGTACGTGTTCGACCGGCTGGACACCGAATACGAGGATCGCGGAAAGTCGATCGGCCTTAAGATGAAACCGTCGGATTATTTCCGCCGTCAGGGTTTTGTCACGTATCAGCAGGATAAGTTCCTGGAGCCGATCGTTCCGCTGATCGGCGAGGATCGGATCATGTGGGGCTCGGATTATCCGCATCCTGACTGCGTGTGGCCGGACTCGCATAAGGTACTGGGCGAAAATCTGGCGAATTTCTCTGAGAGCACGCGGCGGAAAATCGTGCACGACAACGTGGCGGCGCTTTACAACATCAACTGAGGTCGGCGCGCGTTCGTTTCGTCAGCGGCATGTACGGTGACAGATGGCCGGGTCAAGCCCGGCCATGACGATAACGGAACGGTTCACGTCAGCCTCTTCCGGTCTTCCCCGGGCGAACCCATTGGCGGGAAAATAGTATCGACGACCCAACGGCACCGTTCCTGCTCCGTCATGGTCCGGCTTGACCGGGCCATCGGTGTCCCCAAAATCGCTCTCACCGATGTGTTCGTGCTGATGGTCCGGTCAAGCCGGACCATGACGAGGGATGAATGGTACCGCACCGCTCGTCATGCCACGACGACGAAAGGCCAGCGCCCCGCCTCACAGCGCCGGCCGTTTCCCCGCCCATGGCTGCGCCGCCTCGAACGCCGCCGACGCCTGCAGCACGCCCAGGTCGTCGAACCGTTTGCCGACGATTTGCAGCCCGACTGGCAACCCCTCGGCGGTAAACCCGCATGGCACGTTCGCCGCCGGGTTCCACGACATATTGAACGGATAGGAAAACTCCGCCCAGGAAATCCAGTCCCAGGGATGCGAGGGCCAGTGATCGGGCATCAGTTTTTCCGCCGGAAACGCCGCGACCGAAACTGAGGGCGTCAACAGAAAGTCCCAACTTTCGAACCACCGATGAATGTCGGCGACGTACCGCATCTTCCGCTCGCGCGCGGCCTGATACTCATCGACCCGGAAATTCTCGGCGTCGTGAATACACGCCACCAACCCGGGGTCCATTTGCTTTTCCCATTTCGCCAGCAGCGGTTTGCGGACGGTCATATGCGCCGACCAAAAGAACCGGATCAGTTCCGGGCCCGGTCCACCCCACGGGATCGACACTTCCTCCACGTGCGCGCCGAGTTCGCTGAACCGTAGCGCCGATGCTTTCACCAGCGCCGCCACCTCGGGATCGACCCGCGCCACGCCGAGATCCGGCGAATAGGCGATCCGCGCGCCTTTGATCCCCTCCGCCAGCCGCGCCGAATAAGCGGCCGGCCACGCCTCCAGCGTCGTGAAGTCCAGATGATGCGGTCCCGCCATCAACTCCAGCAACAGCGCGCCATCCGCGACGGTGCGAGTCATCGGACCCATATGCGATGTCAGATCGCCGGTGCCGACCGGATAATACGGCACCCGGCCGAAGCTCGGCTTCAGTCCGAACACGCCGCAGAAATGCGACGGCATGCGGATCGATCCGGCACCGTCACTGCCCTGATGCAATGGCCCGAATCCCGCCGCCGCGGCGGCACCGGCTCCCGCGGAGGACGCGCCGGCGTTCATTCCATGCTTCCACGGATTATGCGTGATACCGGTCAGCGGGCTCTCCGACACGCCCTTCCAGCCGAACTCAGAGGTCGTCGTCTTGCCCAGAATAATCGCGCCCTCGGACTTCAACCGCGGCACGACCGGCGTGTCCTCCACCGGCTGGAACCCTTTCGACGTCAGGCTGCCGTTTTGCGTCGGCATGTCCTTGGTCCAGGCGAGGTCCTTGATCGTCACCGGCACGCCGTGCAGCCGGCCGAGCCTCTCCCCGCCCATCACCGCCTTTTCCGCCGCCTTCGCCGCGTCCATCGCCTGCTCGGCCGCGAGGTAAGCAAAAGCGTTGACTTTCGGTTCCACCGCCGTGATCCGATCCAGCAAGGCGCGCATCGCCTCCACGGGAGACATTTGCTTCGTTCGCACCCGCTCCGCCCACTCGGTCGCGGGCATGAAGCCGATCGTTTCAGAATCCATGAGAACGCTCCGTCAATAAGTCGCGCGGCCGCCGGAGATGTCGAACACCCCGCCGGTCGAGAACGAACATTCATCGCTGGCGAGCCAAAGCACCAGCGATGCCACCTCATCGATCTCGCCGAACCGCCCGATCGGGATTTTCGACAGCATCCAGTCGATCTGCTGCTGCGTCATCTGGGAAAACAACGGCGTCTTCACCGCCGCCGGCGTCACGCAGTTCACCCGGATCGGGGTGTCCGCCAGTTCCTTGCCCAATGACTTGGTCAATCCGATGACGCCGGCTTTCGAGGCGGAATAAGCGGACGCGTTCGGATTGCCATCCTTGCCGGCTATCGACGCGATGTTAACGATGTGTCCACGATTTTGTGCCCTCATGAACGGCACCACAGCGCGATTGCAGTAAAAAACCCCCTTGAGATTGACATCGATCACCTTGTCCCACGCCGCGACCGGATACTCCCACATCGGCATGTTCGGACCCGTGATCCCGGCGGAGGTAACCAGAATGTCGATCGTTCCCAACGCTTCGGCGGTCTCGGACGCGGCGCGATGCACGGCGTCCGGGTCGGTGACGTCCAATGTCACGGTATGCGCCTCGTTGGATTTCGCGAGGCCCGCGGCGTCCAAATCCCACAGGCTCAGCCGCGCGCCCTCGGCGGCCAGGCGAGCGGCGATGCCCGCGCCGATGCCCGACACGCCACCCGTCACCACCGCCGTGCGTCCGGCGAAGCGTCCCGCCATGATCGGTCTCCCTTGTTTGTCCGTGCGGCGGTTTTGGCCGAAGCGCCGCCCCGGGTCCAGCCGACTCAAAGGTTTCGCTTGCCTCCGGCGGCTGCCGTCCTTATTCAGCCCCCCCAACCGGGGGTGACGTCACAACGTGAGGTGACACCACCATGACAATCCGAAATCTCGATCGTGTTCTGGCCCCCCGCCGCGTGGCGGTGATTGGCGCGTCCAGCCGGCCTCGCGCCGTTGGGCATCTCGTGCTGACGAACATGATCGCGGCCGGCTTTACCGGCACATTGATGCCCGTCAATCCGCGCGATGCCGAAATCGAAGGCCTGCGCGTTTACCCCGACATCGACTCGCTGCCGGAGGATCCGGACCTCGCGGTCATCGCCACGCCGCCCGACACCGTGCCGGGCCTGATCGCCCAACTCGCTCGTCGCGGCTGCGCCGGCGCCGTCGTCATCACCGCCGGATTTGGTGAGGGCGATCACGAGGCCGGCATGCGCCTGCGGGAGGCCATGCTGGA
>PLSZ01000497.1 GCA_003164305.1 Acetobacteraceae bacterium | reverse complement strand
TGCAGGCGCGGCGCGGGCGCCGCCGTTGTGGCGGCATCGGCTTCCAGCGTCAGCCGGCGTTGCTCCAGTGCCGCCAGACGGCCCTTCACCGCCAGGACCGGCGTGCCGTCGGCGAGAGCGTCCACCAGACGTTCGATCTGGTTGATCACGCGCTTTAACTCTGCGGCCCGAATGGTCTGTTCGACCGCCGTGTTATCCTGGAGCCGGTTCCACTCCCGCGTGAATTCCTTGGCGAACACGTTGTACAGGTCCGGGTCCATCAGCCGCTCCCGCAGACCACCGAGGACAGTGGTCTCCAACTCGTCCCGGCGAATCGTGCGCAGGTTCGCGCAAACGGTTGGCCCCTTGTTCCGTGCGGTCGAGCAGCCGAAATGGGTGGCGCTGATCTTCGAGAATCCGCCTCCACAGACACCGCAGCGCATCAGACCGGAAAACAGATAGCGCGGCCGTTGCTTCGACCAGAACGGAGCTGGCGCAGCTTCGATATCGTCTCGTTCGTCCTGGCGGCGACCAAGGCCGCTCTGGCGGCGTCGCACCGCATCCCAGATCTCCTGCTTGACGATTCGCAAGGCCGGTACTTCGACCACCACCCGATCCCCCGCGGGCCTTTCGCGCGACCGCCGACGTCCCGTCTCGGGGTCCTTGGCATAGACCAGACGGTTCCATACGAGGCGGCCGACATAGAGTTCATTGTTCAGGATGCCGGTTCCGCGGGCACGGTTGCCGTTAATCGTGCTGGATGTCCATGACGTGACGCGCGGCGCGGGGACGCCGTTCGCGTTCAGATCCATCGCGATTCGCCGGGGGGACGAACCGGATGCGTAGGCCTCGAAGATCCGCTGGATCACGGTTGCCTCATGGGGGACGATCTCCCGCTCCCCGACCGTGGGCCTGCTGTCGGGCCCTATGCGAGCGAGGACGTGGTAGCTGTATGCATTCCCACCGACGCTTTGCCCCGCTTCGGCGCGACCGCGCAGGCCTCGATGAGTTTTCGCCCGCAGATCCTTGAGAAACAGCGCGTTCATCGTGCCCTTGAGGCCGACATGCAGTTCATTAATCTCGCCGTCCGCCAGCGTCACTATCCGGATCCCCGCGTGGTTTAACCGCTTGAACAGGGCCGCGATGTCCTCCTGATCTCGCGACAGGCGGTCTAGCGCCTCGGCTATCAGAATGTCGAAGTCACCCTCGCGGGCGGCCATCATCAGTGCCTGGTAACGAGGGCGCAGGACTGTCGCGCCGCTCATCGCTCGATCCTGATAAACCTGCACGACATCCCACCCGTTGCTCGCCGCACGCTCGCGGCACAGCCGGATCTGGTCCTCGAGCGACGCTTCGCGCTGCTTCTCAGATGAATAACGGGCGTAGATCACGGCCCGTGGTTGCATGGGAGACTCGACGAATGGAGGGAGGTCGATAGCTTTGAGCATCCTACGGGACGACTGGGCGTCAGGAGAAGTCCGGTCACGGCAACCGCTCGGAACATTGCGGTTCAGTTCCGAAATAGGTCAGAACGGTATTGAAATAATAGAAATAATTCCTATTTCTATCGAGCAGACAATCATCTTTCTGCTCCCGATCCCCGCGACATTTGTTCTGCCCGGCGCATCGCGCCGGCGGCGCTGTCGTGCGTTCCGCCTGTCTGTGGTTGTGGTTTGTTTCAATCACCTCCAGGGGATATGAGCAGCCTTTATTGGTGAAAATCATGAAAAAGCCTGAACAGGCTGCTCCTCACAAAGGAGCCGCTTCGCCTTCGAGACAAAATCCGTCTCACGTCGAGGGCATACGGTTTGATTCCGAACGGCGGCGGGACGGACTTACGGAATCACGGCAACTGAACTTTCCCGCCGCGCCGGCATGCCGTCGCCGAACGCGATTTACAACCCGGTACACGGTCGTTCGAACGGTTTGTCGCTCGATAATATTGAAGGCATCCTCATCGTGTTTCCCGAGGTTACGTTCGAGGAGCTCGTCGGCTGGCCCAGACGGTTGCTCGTTCTTGGCGATCTGCCGGACTGACATGCTTAGACGGATTTCAATCAGCAGCCCCCGCCAGAGAAATCTGGCGGGGGTTCGACGTTTGGTGAGAATGCACAAGATACCGAATGCCCTCCGGATTTCCAGGTGAACAGATGGGTGGGCGCGGTCGTACGCGTTTCGATGAATTCCGCCGGTCGCTTCTGCGCGATGTCAGACTCGTCCCAATTGAATTTCGCCAAAAATCTGCTTCTGCGCCTTCTATTTGTCCCCCTACGCGTGCACCAATGCCGCCGCCGCTCGGAACGGCACCGGCCCGTCAAAACTGAAGATATCATCCGGCGATGACCGTGACCCAGGCAGCGAGTGAGATCGGCACCATCGCGGGCAACGCAACATTTCAACTGACCAGTCTCAAGAGATCGCTACGTCCGGCGATACACTTGGGACGCCGTTTTGGCTTGGGATCGACCCCTGCCGAATAGGACTGCTGCGCGACAATCAAGGTGGGAATCCAGATTGTCGCGCAATAAGGACAGAAATCAACAGCAACCTGCCCTATGGTTTACGACGGACTTGGCGCTGACTGCGCTTCCTGGCCGCGAACAGACTCACGGCGAGTGGTTCAAGTGCCGATCTTTCAAGGTCAACGGCCCCGTGTAAGCCACCGGCAGCAACATGATTTTCAGCCCGGTTGTAATGCTTTTCGACCATACCGGCCCCGACCGCGAGTACGGCTGCCGCGACGCCCGGGTGAGTTGGGTCCTCGGTCGGAGCGCTGGTGCCCACCGCATGCCGAAAACGATGCGGCCCGAATGCGATCCCAAAATGCTCAATCGCCCGCTTTCGAATTGTCAGACCAACTGCTGTGAGCGCGAGCGGACGTCCAAAGGCCGCTATCCAAACCCAATCCGTCGTGGCTCCCCGCAGCAGTTGTGGCCGTACGTGACTAACATACTCTTCAAGCCGAGGTGACAATGAGCGAGGCAGATGGAATTCGACTGCTCGGCCATTTTTCATATCTTCCGACTCAAGGATCAGCCACCATTCTGATCCCGTTCGAATTAAATGCTTCCCAATCCGCGACCCCCACATCGTGCGGCGGCGAATTGGGCGCGCAGCGAGCATGGCGATCATCAGTCCATCCCGCAAAGCGACCAGCCGGTCTCGACCTTCCGGCATCGAATCGCCATACGCCATGAGTTCATGACCCCAGGAGTACATATCTGAAGCTTTCGGGATATGGAAATTGACGCGATCGCCACGTAGGCGCTCGGCGATTGAAGTGCCATTCGGACGCCATATCCACCGGAAATCGCGATTTGGCGCCAAAATCCGCATCGTGCTTGCAAGTCCTGAGATTAATAACACAGGGGTCTGGCCGCGATACCGCATCTCGCCAAGCTGCCGGATATACGCGGCAACCCGCGGCGGCGTAACGCGATCACCAGGCGGTTCTCGCACATCTAGTTGCCCGATCGAGTCAAGAAAATTGATGTAGCGACCATAAGCTCGTTCTACCGACGCCAAGGAAGCTGGCTTAAGACTTTGACCATACGAAGGGATATCCAGCGCATGGCACGGGCCGGTTTCCTTCATCCAAGCCACGCGATCCTGCTCGGGCCAGGCAGGCAATAATATCCAATGACGGTGCTGGTCTGATGTCTTCGGCATCTCACAACCGTCCTTTGCCGCGACCGGTCGCTCGCGCCCGTTTCGCAAAAGCTCCTGTGGCAATGAGATGAGTGACCCTGCGCTCCCGCAGGACGACATCGTCAAGTCTTCCCGCCGCCGAGTCGGCCTCCAGGCCGGTATAGAATGCGATCGTCGTTGCTATGCTGCGATGACCGAGAATGCGGCGGACAGGCTCGTATTGGCCCGGGTTGTGCTTCAGAAACAGCCACGCCGCGAAATGCCGCAGAAGATGGGGGTTGATCCTGACCCCGATCATCCGATCGACTTCCGCCGCGATCACGGTCTGAATTGAGCTGATCGATCGGTGCTGACCGGCCTTACCCGGAAGCAGCCATCCGTTCACTGTCTCACCAAGTAGCGCATGGTATTCCTTGAGCCACTTATCAAGCTTCATGGCCGAGTTCAAAGGTATCGGCCACTCAATGGCGGAGTTATTCTTCACCTCCCTCGGCTCTGGAATCACGTGTGTGATGGGCTGATCCTTTCCGACGCCGCGCCTTATACCGGCCATCCAAACCC
>PLSZ01000143.1 GCA_003164305.1 Acetobacteraceae bacterium | reverse complement strand
GCCGGCGCCTCCACATGCGGTGCCGCGGGCGCTGGACGGGCA
Source organism: Acetobacteraceae bacterium (assembly GCA_003164305.1). Next base: position 17,553 of record PLSZ01000143.1, on the reverse strand, counting down.
GGTTCCGCGGCGGGATGCGGGGGTTCGTGCGCGGCCGGCGGCGGCGCGGCCGGACGGACTTCCGGCGCACCGGCCGGCCGGTTGCCGGGTTCACGTCCCGGCTCCGTTCCCGGACGCGCCTCGGCCGGATGCTGCCCAGGCTGAATCCCAGAGGGCGTTTCTCCACGAGGTAGTTCCGTACCAGGCGCGGCGCCACGCGGCTCGCTCACCCCAGGCGGACGCCCGCCTGGTGCCGGCAACGGCACCGGCCCACCCGGACGCGGCGCTTCCGCTCCAGGCGGACGCGCGCCAGGAGCCTCGGGAGGTTGCCCGCCTGGACGCGCCTCACCCGAGCCGGGAACGCCCGGCGGCCGAGCCCCTGGTGCCTCAAGCGGCGGCGGCCCTCCCGCCGGCCGGCCCGGAGGCGCCGCGCCAGGCGCCTCCGGTTCACTCGGTCGCGGCCCACCCGGTGCCCCCGAGGGCCCAACCGCGGGCTGTCCATGCGGGCCTAGCAAGGGGGGCCGCGGCGGCGCGCCACTCGACGGACCGGCTTGCTGCACGCGCACCACCGGACCTGGCGCCGCGCGATGCGCGCCCTGAACGCCGGCCGCTGGCAAATTCAACTGATGTGCCACCGCTGGCGTCACGCCCAAGGTTCTCGCCGTCGGCCGCACCGGTTGCTCGCCCACCACCGGGTGCGCCGCCGCCAGCGCCTGCTCCGACATCGGACGCGCGAACTGCCGCACCGGACGCGAGCCCAGCATAACGCTGGCCGGCACCGAGGTCGCCGCCGCGCGATTGGCGAAATCCCGGGGTGCCACGGTATTGCCGATCGCGCCCGGGTCCTTCACATGCCCGGCGTTGATCCGTTGCAAATAGCCCGAGGACGCGTGGTACCACGGATGGTACGCCTCGCCTGGCCCCAACGGCACCCACCCGACCGAGCGGCGGGCGATCGCGGCACCGACCGCGACCCCAACGCCAACCCCGACGAACGTGACCAGCGCCGGCGAGTAGACCGCCCTGTCGCGCCCGCCGCCCGCCTCGCCCGGGATCCAGCCCCAGCGATCATGGATCCGAGCCCACCGGCCGTAATGGAACGGCGCGAAACCCCAACTGTCGCTATCGACCCAGGTCCAGCCCCAGGGTTGCACATAGGCCCACTCGCCCTCGCGATAGGGCACCCAACTCGCGGCGACCGGCGGATACCAGACCTGACCGTAGTCCGGGTCCGGCGACCACTCGCCGTACCCCGACAGGTCTTCGGCCCCTGACATATAAGAGTATTGCGCGGGGATCGACGCCGTTTGGGCCGGTGGATGCTCCGCCGCGATCCGCGCGGAGAGGAACGCGTCCCGCACCGCCGCGCCGACACTGCCCTGGAACGACGGACCCGCCCCCGTCACCGTCGCCGTTTGATTGGCGGCGATCTTCAGCGACACGCCGGGACCGTCGATTTCGGCGGAGCCTTCCAGCACAGTCACCGTGGTCGGTTGCTCCGTCGTCCCGGCAACGATGTCGTAGCGCCCGGCCGCCGTCATCCGAACCGTTCCGCGTGGTGTATCGACCGTCCAGACCTCATTCGCCTCCAGGCCGATGAGCTGGAAATACAGCTCGCCCTGAGGCAGCACCGCCTGCAGCCCGCTGTCGGACAGCGTCGTGACGTCGAACTCGGTCTGTCCGGCCAGATCGATCCGGCTGGCGGAAATCTCCACTTCCGCCAGAGCGGTCGGTTCGGTCCAGAAAGCGTTGCCTGCGCTGACCGGATAGTTCGTTCGCGCCGCGCTCCATTGCGTGTCGGCGCTGGTGCGAAACGACACCGCGCCGGACTGGCTGGCGACGCGGCCGACCCGCGCGGGAGGATCGGCCTGATTCTGGTCCGCGGGCGCGGCGGACGAAGGCGGCGGCGGGGGCGCCGGTTGCGCCATCGTGACGGGGACCGCCGCGTTGCACAAAAGCGCGCCGATGGCGACGGTGGCGGAAAGACGGAATAACCGGGGATTTTTGCGCATCATAACGATCCGTAACTTTCACGGTGCCAGGAAGGTTCCCGCCGCCCCGTGTCACGATGATGGTGGATGTGTGACCGGACCGAGTGTCCGCGGCGCGCTGTGTCGATTCAGTGGATGAGCCCGCGCGACGTCGCCCGATCCGGGCACGGCCTGGCCCGGCGTGGATCGCCAGTCCGCGACGGCCGCGATAAGCAAGGACGATGGGAGAAATCGACAGACAGCATCGACCACCCGAAGAATGGGCACTTCGCGCGAACGCAATCCCATCACGGCCGGCCAGCGAGCCGGGTCTGCTTGCCTCCATCGTCATGGTCTGGATCGACCAGACCATCGGTCGATGCACGTTGGATCCCACGGATGGGCGGGCCTCGCCGGACCCAAGGCCGTTGTGTCAACCCGGCCGAAAGCCGCTCTGGAATGACCGGCTTGCTCTCTCAGGCCGCGGCCGCGCCACCGGCGGAGACCGTGGTGCTGACCGCCGCGCCCCCGGCCAGAACAGTCTCGAGACCCCCCGCCACGACCGTCGTGTCGCTGGTGATCCCGCCGGCGTTGACCTCCTGAGCACCATTGTATTCGCTGCCGTCGAGCATGCCCTCGGCGACGAAGCTGCCGCTGGCCACCCCGCCTTGCACGAACTCCGTGCCGCCCAGGACGGTCGTGCCGCTCGCCACCCCACCGGACAGGACGGTATCGCTGGCATCCGCGCTCAACACATTGAAGTCAGCGGCCCCGCCGGACGACACGGTGATGAAGCTGCCAGCGCTCACGGTGGTGAAGCTGGCCGAGCCGCCGGACGACACGACGATCCCCTCGCCGAACATGAGCAAGTAGTTGTTCGCCGGATTGCCCAGGGTCGCGGTGATGGTCATCGTGATGCTTCGCGTCTCTCAGCCGGTTCGAACACTGCCCTCGGGCGCCCGCGTTCCGGTTCGCCCAGGGGTCACGCCGTGACCGGAATGGAGGGGCGGAAATCCCGGCGCCGAGCCTCGCGCCGAAGCCGCCCGGTCCGGCCGCGGTAGCGAACGCGGCAAGATCGGAGTCGCCGGCGGCGTGGTGTCCCGGACGAACGCCAATCCAGCGCTCCGGACGATCGCGGCGACGCGTTTAATTTGCTCTTCATCAAAGAAGCGCGGATTTGGCGATCGATCATGACGCCATGCCCAGGTAACAGATTCGCGATCGGCACAGGTATTCAACGCGTGCCAGAATTATGTGCCCGGCGTGCCAGGCGCGTGCTAAGATTGAATAATTCGCGCATGCCCAGGATGCGACGACGGAGAGCGATGCCCATGCCCGATAACGATTCACTTTCGGTTGAGCCGATTTCACCTGGGCGGTACTTCGATCTGTCGACGGATCGGGTGCCCGCGCATGAACGGGGAGAATTCTGGAGCGACACGGTGCTGAATCGTTCCGACGTCGCGCTTGGCCCCAACGCCTTCACGCAAGGCTTCTCAGCCCAGGTCACGGGATTTATCGGAGATCGGGCGGAATTGCGGGACGGGCGATCGGACGCGGTGATGTTGCGTCGGCATGCCGCTCGGTGCCGAAAGGACGGCGGCGATGAAATCCTGCTCAGCGCGATCGTTTCAATTGATGATACGATTCGTTACAGAAACAGCACCTCTGCCTTCATGGTTCCCGCCGGACGGTTCATGGTCAACGATCTGTCGGTACCATTTGAAATTGAAATGCCGCGCTATCGGGTAATCAATTTCCGTCTCCCTCGGGCCACGGTGGCGCGCACCATCCGCGCCTCGCCAGGCCATCTCAGCGGGAAGCTTTTAAGGGAGACGCCGCTGACCGCGCTACTGTTCACTCAGTTGGTGTGCCTGGCCGACGCTCTGCCCGAGATGGACGATCCCGCGCGCCAGGTGGCATTGGACGCCACCGCCGATTTCGCCGTCGCGGCGTTGCGCCTGGAAACGCGGGCCGCGCCCTGGCAAGACGGCGCTGACTGGTCCGGACTATGGCTGGCTTCGGAACGTTTCATCGCCCGCCATCTGGATCGCGCCGACCTTGGCCCGGATTTGCTGGCTCGCGCGCTGCGCTGTTCGCGCACGCAGCTTTACCGCCTGTTCGCCCGCCACGACGTCACGGTCATGGACCACATCCGCGAGACGCGGCTGACGCGGTGCCATGAGATGTTGGCCGATCCCACCTGCCGGTTACCGATCGCCGAGATCGCCGCGTTGTGCGGCATGGACAATCCGTCCGCCTTCAGCCGCGGGTTCCGGCGCCGGTTCGGCCGCGCCCCCAACGAGATCCGGCGACAGATCCACCAGGCTCCGCCATGAGGCAATCCTCCGGGGTTACGCTGGGTGCCGCCGGCTGGCACGGGGAGTTTTGTGCCGGCGGCACCCTGTCCAGGGCAGCGGAAACAGCATCGACCCGCATCGGGCGTCACCGCGGATTCAGTGCCGCCCGAGCCGTTTCCGGGGGTCCTTCCTGGACATTCCGAAATTCATTTCGCGATCGGCGAACGATGCGCGCGGCGAACCTTTAGCAGGTTCGCCGTCGTTACTGTTATTCAACGCGTGCCAAATGACTTTGCGCGGCGTTCCATCCGCCGGACCGGATCGGCGAAACGATGACGAACGCGCAACTCTATGTCAGTCTTTCCGCCAATCGGGCTCCGCGCCCAAAGGACGCCGCATGACCTCGCCCCAGGCGGTCCGGCCCGCCACCAGCCGGTACTTTGAGCATTCGACGGATCGCGTCGCCGCCAGCCAGCGGCGGCAGTTCTGGCGCGACACGGTCCTCAACCGCTCCGACGCCGTGTTCCGGCCGGATGCGGCGGCGCATGGCTTCTCGGCCTCCGTGCGAGGCTATATCGGCGGCAGCGCGGAGTTGCGCGCCGGCAACCTGGACGCGGGCGTGCCGCGCCGTGGCGCCGCGCGATGCCGTCAGGACGGCGGCGACGAAATCCTGTTGACCGCGAATGTTTCCACCGATGAGAAGCTTTCGTATCAGGACGGCGGTGGCGCGTTGATCGTGCCCGGCGGCTGCTTCCTGCTCACCAACATGTCGGTGCCGTTCGCGCTCGAAATGGGACGCTTTCGCACGATCAACTTCCGCCTGCCGCGCGGCTCGGTGGCGCGGGCGGTGCGGGCCTGGCCGGCCCGCGTCGCCGGGCGCCTGTTGCCGCGGGCACCCCTGACATCGCTGCTGTTCGAGCAAATGGTACCCCTCGCCGACGCCCTGCCGGCGATGGACGATCACGCGCGGGAGGTGGCGATGGACGCGACCGCCGCGTTCGCCCTCGCGGCGCTGCGGTGGGAGGCGCGAGCCACGCCCTGGGGCCGGTCCGGCGACGCGCACTGGGCCGCGATGTGGTCGGCGGCGGAAATGTTCATCGAACGCCATCTGGATCGCGGCGACCTCGGCCCGGACTCGTTGGCCCGTGCGCTGAAGTGTTCGCGCACCCAGCTTTACCGGCTGTTCGCCCGCCACGATGTCGCGGTGATGGACCACATCCGGGAAAAGCGCCTGACCCGCTGCCGGGACATGCTGGGAGATCCAAACTGCCGGTTGCCGATCGACGAAATCGGGGCCCTGCGCGGGATGGACAACCCGTCCGCGTTCAGCCGCGGATTTCGCCGGCGGTTTGGCTGTACTCCAGGCGAACCGCGCCGCCTGACGTCGGTCAATCCCGATCCAGCCCGCCGCTGACGTTCATCCTTTCGGCCGTGATGTACTCCGGCGCGTCGAGCGCCAGCCACACGATCATTCCGGCGACCGTCTCCACCTCCGTCCGCCGCCCGATCGGGATCCGCTTCGTGCGTTCGCTCAGGAACACGTCGATATCGTTCCGCCCCTCGATCGCGGCCAACTGCCGTTCGGTGATCTGTTGCATCGCCGTATCCATCATCCCCGGCGCGACGCTGTTCACCCGCACCCCGAACGGCGCCAGAGCCACCGCCGCCGCCCGTGTCACCGCGTCCACCCCCGCCTTGCTCGCCGCGTACGCCAGATAATTCGGCAGCGCCATGCGCGACGCGGGAGACGTCACGTTGACGATCCGGCCGGTACCGCGCTGCTTCATGTGCCGTCCCGCCGCCGCGCAGATCAGCGCCACGGCCTTCAGGTTCAACGCCAGCGTGCGATCCCAACTGGCCTCGGTCATGTCCAGGAACGCCTCGCCGATGCCCCACCCAGCGTTGTTAACCACGATGTCCAGACCGCCCAGAGCCTCCAGAGCCTCGGTCACCGCCAGTTCGGCGGCGCCGGGCGCGGTCAGGTCCAGCACCAGCGGCGACACCAGGCCGGACGCCGCCTCCGCCGCCGTTTTTTCCGCCGCCGGGCCATCGATATCCAACGCCGCCACCGCGCACCCGCGCGCCGCCAACGCCAGAGCCACCGCGCGGCCCAATCCGCCGCCAGCGCCGGTCACCAGAGCACTTTTGATCACGGTTCGCTCCCATTTTTCGCCGCCCGGTGGGACAGGCTGGCGCGCGGGGTTTAGCATGCGCTAAACGACCGCCATGCGCTATATTTCCACACGAGGGCACGCGCCCGCCCGAGATTTCGCCGACGTCCTGCTCACGGGCCTGGCCGAGGACGGCGGCCTGTTCGTTCCCGAATCGTGGCCGGCCTTCGCCCCCGCCGATTGGCGCGCGATGCGTGGCCTGTCGTATCCGGACCTCGCCGCGCGGGTGATGTGCCCATTCGTCGGCGAATCGATCCCATTCGAAACGCTGACGAAAATTTGCCACGACGCTTACGCGGACTTCAATCATCCCGCCGTCGTACCGTTGGTGCAGTTGGAAACGCATTTGTTCGCGCAGGAGTTGTTCCACGGCCCGACGCTGGCCTTCAAGGACATGGCGATGCAGGTGCTCGGCCGCCTGTTCGACCATGTGCTGACGAAACGAAACACCCGCGTCACGATCGTCGGCGCCACCTCCGGCGACACCGGTTCCGCCGCCATCGAGGCCTGCGCCGGACGCGATCGGATCGACATCGTGATCCTGCATCCGCACGAGCGCACCAGCCCGGTGCAGCGCCGCCAAATGACCACCGTGCTGGCGCCGAACGTCGGCAACGTCGCCATCGAAGGCACGTTCGACGATTGCCAGGACATGGTCAAAGCTTTGTTCGCCGACGCCCCCTTCCGCGCCGAAATGTCTTTGTCCGCCGTCAACTCCATCAACTGGGCTCGCATCGCCGCGCAAATTCCATACTATGTGGCCGCCGCGTTGGCCCTCGGCGCGCCCGAGCGAGAAGTCGCCTTCGCCGTCCCCACCGGCAACTTCGGCAACATCCTCGCCGCCTGGGCCGCCCGCCGCATGGGCCTGCCGGTCGCCCGCCTGATCGCCGGATCGAACCGTAACGACATTCTGGCGCGGTTCCTGGAAAGCAACGACATGTCGATGGCCCCGGTCGAGCCGTCGCTGTCGCCGTCAATGGACATCCAGGTCAGTTCGAATTTTGAGCGGCTGTTGTTCGAGTTGCTGGAGCGCGATCCCGCCGCCACGGCCGCCACCATGCGCGCCTTCCGCGCGACCGGAAAAATGACCGTCGCCGATCCGGTATGGCAACGAATGCGCTCGGTGTTCCACGGCTTCCGCCTGGACGATCCGGGCACCGTGGCGGAAATCCGGCGGCTGCATGACGTGTGTGGATATCTGGCCGACCCACACAGCGCCATTGGCATCGCGGCGGCCCGCGCGCTGCCGCCGGCCCATGGCGTGCCGACCGTGGCTATGGCCACCGCGCACCCCGCGAAGTTCCCCGACGCGATCCAGCGGGCGATTGGCATCCGGCCCGAATTGCCGCCCAAATTGGCGGACCTTATGGCCCGACCGGAGCGCTTCGTGGTTTTGCCAAACGACCTGGCGGCGGTCGAGGCGAATGTCCGCGCTCTGGTGGGACGGAACTCCAACAATCCGTAACCGCGGACCGATGGAGTTCCACGATGAAACGACGTTGCTTCCTGGCCGGTTCGGCCGGCCTCGCCTCGCCGTCGCGCGGTTCACCAATGTGCGTCGCGTTCAGGCGTCGAAGAATACCGTCTCCTGCTCGCCCTGCATGTGGATGTCGAAACGATAGACCTTCCCGCTTTGCTTCGTCGCGATCAGCGTGCCGCGCCGCTCAGCCGGAACCAGCCGCAGCACGCTGTCCGTCGCGTTCGCCGGCTCATCCGAGAAGTAGATCCGGGTGAACGCGTGCAGCAACATGCCTCGCATGGTCACGATGACATTCAAATGCGGCGCCTGATCGTCGCCGACTTTGCCCGGCTTGATCGTATCGAACCAGAACCGTTGTTGTGGATCCGTGCCGGTGCCACAACGTCCAAAACCTTTAAAGGTGTTGTTGCTGCCACGCGGATCGGCCGGATGCGCGTAACGGCCCAGTGAATCGGCTTGCCAGATTTCGATGAGGGCGTCGGAGATGGGGGCGCCGTTGCCGTCGAACACGCGGCCTTCGACGCGAATCCGCTCGCCTTCGATGTCGCCCTCGGCCATTTGGCTGCCGGCGATGCTGGAAAGGTTTTGCTGGTAACCGTATTGTTCCGGTGACAGACCGTACGCGAAATAAGGACCGACCGTTTGCGACGGCGTTTGGCGGAGCTTCGTCATTCAGGCCTCCATCGGTGTCGCGCCGCGGCCGCGCAACACGATATCAAACACATAACCCAAAGCGTAATTCGGTTCGGTGACATCCAGGCTGAAATTCGCGATCAGCAGGTTGCGTGTCGCCTCGGGCGTCGCCAGGAAGATCGGATCCAGATCGAGCAACGGATCGCCCGGGAAATACATCTGGGTCACCAGCCGCGTCACGAAACTGGGCCCGAACAGCGAGAAATGGATATGGTTCGGCCGCCACGCGTTATGATGATTGGGCCAGGGATAAGCGCCCGGCTTCACGGTCATGAACCAATACCCACCCTTCGCATCGGTCACGCAACGGCCACCGCCGAAGAAGTTCGGATCGATCGGCGCGTCGTGCTGGTCGGTCTGATGGATGTAACGCCCCGCCGCGTTGGCCTGCCAGATTTCCAGCAGCGTATTGGGCACCGGCCGCCCGTCTTCATCCAGCACGCGGCCGGCGACGATGATACGCTCCCCCAACGGCTCGCCGTTGCGGCGGCCATTCAGGGTCAGGTCGGCGTCGTTCCCGGTGACGCTCTCCTGACCGTAAACCGGGCCGGTCATTTCGGACAATGTTTGCGGCAACGGGATCAGCGGTTTGGTCGGACCGCGCAACGGTGTCGATTTGTAGTCCGGCGCGATGTAGGCCGGCTGACCGGACCAGTCCCTGGGGTTGAAGGCGTCTGTCATGGCAATGGGTCCGTTTCAATCAGAGAGTTGCGCGAGACGGGTCTGCGCCGCGAGCCGGATCGGCGCGTTGGCCGCGCCGAAGCCCGTGTAATCGCGCCGCTGCACGATTTCAAAGAAAAACCGATCCTCGAAAGCGTGCGTGTAGACCTGGAAATATTCCGCGGTACCGTCTCGATCGTACAGGATGTCCAACGACTTCAATCGGTCGAGCTCATCGCCGCCGAGGCCGGTGCGCGCCTCCAGGTCATCGTAGTAATTCTCCGGGATCCGCAACAGCGGCACGCCGTTGGCGCGCAGTTTGGCGACCGTGGCGAAGATATCCTCGGTCTGGAACGCGATATGCTGCACGCCGGAACCAAACAGTTCCGACAGGAAGCGCGAAGACTGCGTGCGGGTGGATTGCGACGCATTCAAAATGATCCGCACCGCGCCATCGGGCGATTGCACGACCTGGCTTTTCACCAGCCCTCCCGGATCCAGAACGTCCTGCGCCGGCACTTTATCCAGTTCCAGCAACGAGGAATAGAACAGCAGCCAGGTCAGCATTTCTTCGTAATGCATCGATTGCGCGAGGTGATCGATGACGGTCAGTCCCGCGTCCGGCGCCGTTTCTCCGGTCGGTTCGAACTCGATGTCCCAGACTTTCGCCAACGCGCTTGCCGGGTCGGTGAAATAGATCAAACTCCCTCCAAGACCCCGCACCGCCGGAATCTCGAGTTCTCCCGGCCCGACCGCCTGCTGGAACGGCTGATCGAGCAACCCGCGCGCCCGCCGCAACGTCGCCGCCGCGTCATTCACGCGCAATCCCAACGCGCACACCGCGGTGCCGTGCGTAATGTAGTAAGAATGCGCGAAGCCTTCCTTTTCCGTGTTGGCGACAAGATTGATGCCGCCTTGCGACCACCGTGTCACGGACTTGGATTTATGTTTTCCGACGCGCGCGAAACCCAGGCTCCGCAGCAGCGCGTTGAAGTCGGGTTCCGTCGTTTCATCGACCGCGAATTCGATGAACTCGGTGCCGAGACAACGCGCCCGAGGCGGCAAAGGCGGCCCGTCGCCGAGTTGATCGAGAAGGTAAATTAATGACCGATGTCCATCAATCGCGACACTCCGCGCGGATCCGGCGCGGAACTGATCGTTGAAGATCTCCAGCGACAACAATCCGTCGTATCCGGTCTGTCGCAGCGCCTCCATGAACGCCAGCATCGGAAACTCGCCCTGACCGGGAAAATTCCGGAAATGCCGGCTCCACGAGAGAAAATCCATTTCCAGGATCGGCGCGTCCGCGAGTTGCACCAGAAAAATCCGATCGCGCGGCACCGCGGCCATCGCTTTGAGGTCGGTCTTGCGCGACAGGATGTGAAACGAATCAAGTACCAGCCCGACAGCCGGATGACCCGCGCGCCGCACGACCTCCCACGCGTCGCGATAATCGTTGATGTGACGGCCCCAGGCGAGCGCCTCGAACCCCACCCGCATCCCGCGTTGCGCCGCGCGTTCTCCTAACGCGTGAAAATCTTCGGCGGCCCGATCGATGCCGCCGAGACTGTCGGGCGCGACGTTGGAGCAAACCATCAGCAGGTCGCAACCCAGTTCGCGCATCAGATCGAATTTGCGCTCGGCGCGGGTGAAGTTGCGCTCGCGCTTGTCGGCTTGCATGCCTTCGAAATCGCGGAATGGTTGAAACGTAACGATCTCCAGCCCCAGATCGGTGGCGACCCGGCGGACGTCCTTCGGCGTGCCGTTGAACGACAGCAGATCGTTCTCGAAAATCTCCACGCCTTTAAAGCCGGCGTTGGCGATGGCCAGAAGCTTTTCGTCCAGGCCTCCGCTGAGACAAACGGTCGCGATGGCGGTTTTCATGACACTCCCGCCAGCGCCTGATCGCGGGCCGCCAAAGCCGACGCGAACACCCGGTGCATCCGCGCCGCGTCAGGCGTTATGCCGGTGAACAAGCGGAACGCGTCCACGCCCTGCCAGGCGCACATCCCGCCACCGGTGACCACGCGCGCGCCTTTGGCCCTCGCCGCCTGGATCAATTCCGTTTCGATTGGCGAGTAAATCACGTCGGCGACCCAATGCCCAGAGCGCAACGCTTCGACAGGAACCGGATTGCCCGGAAAGCCGCTCATGCCGATCGGCGTGGCGTTCGCGACTCCATCCGCGGCCGCGACGTCGTCACTCAGGCGCGTCGAGACCCGGCCCCGTCCCGCGCCAAAATGCTTGCTCACATCGACGGCCAATTTGGCGGCGCGAGCATCGTCCATGTCGTGCACGATCAACGTCTTCAAGCCCAGGTCCATCAACGCGAACGCCACCGCGCTGCCGGCACCGCCCGCGCCGACCAGCACCGCGGTGCTGCCCTCAGCGCCCGCGCGGCCGAGACCGTCCTCGAAATTCAACCGAAACCCGCTGCGATCGGTGTTGTATCCAACCGTGCCGCCGTCCGGCGCGATCGTGACCGTGTTGACCGCGCCGATTTGCCGCGCTTCGGGGGACAGCGCGTCCAACAGCGGAATGACTTCCTGCTTAAATGGAAACGTGATGTTCACGCCAAGAAAGCCGGCGGTCTTCACCGCGCCCAGCAGGCTTTTCAACGTCCGGCCAGGCAGCCGATCGACATCCATCAAATGGTAGTGCCCAGTGATCCCCGCCGCGGCGAAGGCGTCGATGTGCAACGCCGGTGCCAGCGACTTCATGATATTGGCGCCGATCAATCCAATCAGGGCCTGCCGATTGACCATCGCGTTTGCTCCTCCGTCGCTCTTGCGGACCATGGCTGGCCGTGGCTCCATGGATCCAACCCGCATCTGGCATCCTTCCCGCGGCGGGATCAACCCAGGATCGTCCATGAAACTCTCTGACCTCGCCCAGGTTATTCGCAGCAAAAACGCTGGGCCGAGACGGCTGACGCTGGATGTGATGTTCGCGACCGACGCGGATTACCAACGGGTCGCGCAGTCGCCGGCTCTGGGCGCCGAGGCGGTCGGCCGGTTGTATGGCGTGCCGGCCGATCAGGTGACTGTCATCCCCTACCCCGCCGGCCGCGCGATCAAGATCGTGCTGGCGCGCAAGATCATGGCCGGCGATCCGGGCGACGTCGATGTTTACGGCGCGCAGCAACACGCGCCGCTGCTGGGGATCGAGTTATGAGCGCGTCCGGCCGCGTTCTGTCCGAGATTCGCCGCTCGCGCCGGCCATTGCGGCTGCTGGGGGCGTCGGGACAACTCGGGTACGGCATCCCGACGCCGGGGTTCAACGCGGGCATGGCGCGCAAGCCGGATTTAATTGGTTGCGATATGGGCTCGATCGATATCGGCCCGACCTATCTCGGTAAAGGGGAAATGGCGACGGCACCGGAGGCGACCCGCCGCGATCTGCGCAAAGTGCTGCTGGGGGCGCGGCAACTGGATGTGCCGCTGGTCATTGGCTCGGCCGGATCGGCGGGCGCGGCGCCGCATCTGGACGCGACACTGGCGATGATCCGCGACATCGCGCGCGCCGACGGATTGAGATTTCGCATGGCGGTGATCCGGGCCGATCTGTCGCGGCCGATGTTGCTGGAGGCGTCCCGGGATGGCCGCATCGTCAGCTTCGACGACATGCCGCCGTTGACGGACGACGACATCACCGGCGCCGCTCACATCGTTGGCCAGATGGGCACGGGCGTTTTCCGCCGCGCGCTGGAGGCCGACGTCGATGTCGTCATCGCTGGCCGCGCCTGCGACACCGGCATCTTCACCGCCCTTCCCATGCTCCTGGGCTTTGACCCCGGCCTCGCGATGCACATGGCGAAAATCATCGAGTGTGGCTCATTGTGTTGCGTGCCGGGCGGGCGCGATCCGATCCTGGCGGAACTCGATGATGACGGGTTCGTATTGGAAAGCACCAATCCGGAGCGTCGCGCCACGCCGACCTCGGTCGCCGCGCACAGCCTGTACGAGCAGTCCGATCCGTTCACCGTGCACGAACCCGAGGGCATGCTGGACCTGACGAACGCGCGATATGAAGCGGTGGACGATCGGCGGACGAGGGTTTCGGGCGCGGTCTGGCACGATACCGATAGCCCAACGATTAAAATGGAGGGAGCGCTGCTGATCGGAGAACGAGCGGTGCTGCTGGCCGGTGCCGCCGATCCGAGATTCATAGCACGGACCAAGGAAATCCTGCCGAAGTTGTCCGACCTGGTGCGCGATCTGGTCTGCGAAGACCAGCCCCAGGATTATACGTTACGCTGGCGAGTGTACGGCGTGGATGGCGTGCGTATGGTGGTGCCGGCGAACGAACCGCCTCCAGGTGAAGTGTTCATCATGGGTGAATGCATCGCGCCAACCCGCGAACGCGCGTCGGAGGTGGTGCGCACCTGCAAACAATATTTGCTGCATTTCGGCTATCCCGGACGGCTGTCCACCGCCGGCAATCTGGCGTTCCCGTTCACGCCGCCCGAGGTTTCTCTTGGACCGGCCTACCGGTTCAACGTGTATCACCTCCTGAAGGTCACCGATCCCGACGCGTTGTTTCCGATGGAGATCGAAACGCTACAATCTTAAATCCGCTTCGAACCGGTCCCGCCAGCGCTCCAGGCTGTTCTCCCGCATGACGGTCAGCATCGCCTGATGCCGTTCCTGGCGTTCTTCCAGCGGCATCATCAGCGCCCGGTCGATCGCCGCCGCGACGCCCGCCTCATCGTACGGGTTGATCAGCAGCGCGTCGCGCAGTTCCCGTGCCGCGCCGGCGAACTCGGACAGGATCAGGACGCCGGGATCGTCGGGATCCTGTGCCGCGACGAACTCCTTCGCCACAAGGTTCATGCCGTCGCGCAAAGGTGTCACCAGGCAGGCCTGCGCGGCGGCGTACAGCGGCATCAGCACGTTGCGCTCGAAGCTTTTATTCAAGTACCGCAGCGGCACCCAATCGACCTCGGCGAAACGGCCGTTGATGCGCCCCGCCTCGCCTTCCAGTTGCCGGCGGATGACCTGATAGGTTTCGATATCCGATCGAGACGGCGGCGCGATCTGCATGAACGTCACCAGACCGTGATGCGCGGGAAACTCCGCCAGGAATCGCTCGAACGCGGCGAAGCGCCGTGGCAGGCCCTTCGAATAATCCAGCCGGTCGACACTCAAAATCAGCCGGTCCAGCAAGGCCGCCCGGATACGGGTCGCCTGTCGCCGATTTCGCGGCAACTCGGCCGAGGCGCGCACCTCATCGACGTGCACGCCGATCGGATAAACGCCGGTGCGGACGACGCGGTCGTAGACCGACAGAATGTCGCCGTGAACCGAACCGCCTGCGTGCCGCACGGCATAATCCAGGAAGGCGGCGCGATCGACCTCCGTCTGAAACCCGAACAAATCGTATTGGCACGCCGCGCGAAACAAGTCCGCGTGCGCCGGGATCGTCATGAACACGCCGGGCGCCGGAAATGGCGTGTGCAGAAACAGTCCGATCCGGTTGGTCAGTCCCAGTTCGCGCGCCGCCTCCGCGAGATACAGCAATTGATAATCGTGCACCCAGACCAGATCGTCTTCCCGCACCAGCTTCGCCAGCGCCTGAGCGAACATGCCGTTGACGCGGCGGTAGCCCTCGTACTCCGGCCACTCGAAGCGGCCGAGACCGATTTGATAGTGCAACACCGGCCACAACGTGCCGTTGGCGAAACCGCGGTAATACTGATCGTAATCCTGGCGGGACAAATCGATGGTGAACAGAGAAATGGCGCCGACCGCGTGCTCGGGCTGCTGTTCGGGAATGTCGCGGATGTCGCCGCTCCAGCCCAACCACAGGCCGCCCTTTTGCCGCAGCGCGTCCAGCACGCCGGCGGCGAGACCGCCAGCGGTGGCCTCGCCCTCCTGGATGGGGGCGACCCGGTTGGAGACGACGACGAGGCGCGACATGGAATCCTAAAGCCCTTCGACCAACGGCGGCGGCACCCGACAGGATGACAGGCTCCGGGTCAATGGGCTATCGGCGGGCATGCGGATGGATCGGCAAAGCACAGGGGCTCCGCCCCAAACCCCAACCAGGGGCGTTGCCCCTGGACCCCATCAAAGGGCGAAGCCCTTTGAAATCTGTCCATTGGTGGGTTGGAGGAGAGGGGCCCACACAGTCGTTGCAAGGTCCGAGTTGGCCCCTCTCCTCCAACCCACCAAATTAATGGTTCCAAGGGCAAGCCCTTGGCAGGGTCCAGGGGCAGAGCCCCTTGGCGGGGTCTGGGGCGGAGCCCCGGCGCTTTGCTGATCTACCTCATCGCCGGCGAGCAAAGCGGCGACGCCCTCGGCGCGCGCCTGATGCAAGCGATCCTGCGCCGCCGTCCCGACACCACCTTCACCGGCATCGGCGGCACCGCCATGGCCGAGGCCGGCTGCGCCAGTCTGTTCCCCATGAGCGACCTGTCGTTGATGGGCTTGCTGGAGGTGTTGCCGAAACTCCGCCAACTCAAACGCCGCATTCGCGAAGCCGCCGAGGATATCGCGGCGAAACACCCCGACGTCGTCGTAACGATCGACTCCCCCGGCTTCTGCTTCCGCGTCCTGCGCGCCATCGCCCCACTGCGAATTCCACGCGTCCATTATGTCGCGCCGCAGGTCTGGGCCTGGCGCGAGGGCCGCGTGAAACACTACCCGGGCCTATGGGATCGCCTGTTGTGCTTGCTGCCATTCGAGCCAGCGTTCTTCGCCCGTCACAACCTGCCCGCGACCTTTGTCGGCCATCCAGTGCTGGAAAGCGGCTGCGACACCGGCGACGCCGAACGCTTCCGCGCCCGTCACAACCTGCCGCCTGACGCGCGCATCCTGATCGTGATGCCCGGCAGTCGCCGAGGCGAAGTCACCCGGCATTTGCCCGTGCTTCAGGCGACGCTACAGCGGTTGCGCGATCCGATCGTTCCGGTCGTGCCGCTGGTCGGTCCGGTCGCCGACATGGTTGAAGCCGCCACCGCGACCTGGACCCCGCGACCGGTTCTGGTGACTGACACGACCGACAAGCACGACGCCTTCGCCGCCGCCACCGCGGCTTTGACCAAATCCGGGACATCAACGCTGGAACTGGCGCTGGCCGGGGTGCCGATGGTCGTGACCTACCGCGCCAACCCGATCACGATCTGGCTGGTCAGGCGGCTGCAACGGGTTCCGTATGCCTCGATCCTCAACATTCTCGCCGGACGCGAGATCATTCCTGAACTGTTACAGGAACACGCCACTCCGGAAAAACTGGCCGCCGCGCTGGAGACAATCATGACGCCGGATGGCGCCGCGAGGCAGCGCACGGCCTGCGCCGAGCAACTCGCGCTGTTGCGCCCGCCGAACGGTCTGCCGTCAGACGCCGCCGCCGCCGCTGTTCTTGACCTCATCGAGCAGCCCGCCGGCGACCATCCGGGCGCGTGATTCGACCATTCCCGCCGACACCGCCAACGCCGCCGACAACGCCCGCCGGCCCGCCGCGGCATCGACCAGAACCGGCGCGCCATCCAGGATCGAATCGTAAAACGCCGCGTGCTCGGCGGCCAGCGAATCGCGATCTTCCCAGGACGCGTCTTCAACGCCGAAGCCCGCGACGCCCGGCACCGGAGTGCCGATCCCGCGCCCGATCACGGTCAGTTTGCGCGTCGCGAAATCGGCGGCGAGATACGTATCGCGCGCGAAAATACGCATCCGCCGCTCGGTCCGGATCGACACCCGGCTGGCGGTGATCGCGGCCACCGCGCCGTTGGCGAATCGCAGGCGGGCATTGGCGATATCCTCGAACGCGCTGGCGATCGGCGCGCCCACCGCGTCCACCGATTCGATCGGACTGTCCACCAGAGCCAGCACCAGATCCAGGTCATGGATCATCAGGTCCAGGATCACCGACACATCGGTGCCGCGTGGCTTGAACGGAGCGATACGCACCGCCTCGATGTACAAGGGGGAGTGGCTGCGCGCCGACAACGCCTGATAGGCGGAAGAGAAACGTTCCAGATGCCCAACCTGCAGCACCAACCCGCTGCTTCGCGCCAACGCGGCCAGTTCGTCCGCCTGCGCCAGCGACGCCGCGATCGGCTTTTCCACCAGCACGTGCTTCCCGGCGCGCAACGCGGCGCCGGCCAGCGTGTGATGCGCCTCGGCCGGAGCGGCGATGATCAGCGCGTCGATCGCCGTCAGCAACGTTTCAAACGGCATGTCCGGCGCGCCGGCTTCCCAACCGATGGTTTTCGCCCGCTCGGTGTCCGGATCGTAAATTCCCACCAGATGCGCGCGCTCCGACGCCGCGACTTTCAGCGCGTGATAGCGGCCGAAATG
>PLSZ01000141.1 GCA_003164305.1 Acetobacteraceae bacterium | reverse complement strand
AGACAACCGCATGCTGCCGCCGATGTCGGCCAAGGACCCGCTGAAGCGGAGCAAGGTCGATGCCAACCAGCATTTCACCCAGCCTCCGCCGCGCTATTCCGAGGCGTCGCTGGTCAAGAAGATGGAAGAACTGGGGATTGGCCGGCCCTCGACCTACGCGTCGATCCTGACGGTGCTCCAGGACCGCAAATACGTTCGTTTGGAGAAACGGCGGTTTATCCCCGAGGATCGCGGCCGGCTGGTGACCGCTTTCCTCGTCAGTTTCTTCGAGCATTACGTGGACACCGGTTTCACCGCGGCGCTGGAAGAAAAGCTCGACGAGGTCTCCGCCGGTAACCTGAACTGGCGCGCGGTGATGCATGCGTTCTGGGAGGAGTTTTCCAAGGCGATCGACCAGACCAAGGACCTGAAGATCAGCGACGTGATCAACGCGCTGGACCAGGATCTGGGGCCGCATTTCTTTCCGGCGCGAGAAGATGGCAGCGATCCGCGGTTGTGCGCCGCGTGCGGGAGCGGACGGCTCGGGCTGAAACTGGGACGGCTGGGCAGTTTCATCGGCTGCTCGAACTATCCGGAGTGCCGCTATACCCGCAGCCTGGCGATCGATAGCGGGGCCGAGGGCGGCGATACGCTGAAGGACGGCCAGCGGACTCTGGGCGTCGATCCGGAGACGAGCGAGGAAATCACCGTCCGCCGCGGCCCCTACGGGCTCTACGTGCAGCAGGGCGAGCAGACCGAGGACAAGAAAGTCCGGCCCAAGCGCACCACGTTGCCGCGCGGGATGGATGGTGACCTGCTGACGCTGGAGCAGGCGATCGGGCTGCTGTCGATGCCTCGGACGGTGGGGATCCATCCGGAGACGAAGGAGCCGATTCAGGTCGGGATCGGGCGCTTTGGGCCGTATGTGCGGATGGGGTCGGTGTTCGGCTCGCTGGACCGCGACGACGACGTGCTGGCGTTGGGACTGAACCGGGCGGTCGATCTGATCGCGAAGAAGATGGCGAGCGTGCGGACTCTGGGCACGCATCCGAAGGGCGATTTTGTCAGCGTGCGGAAGGGCCGGTTCGGGCCGTACGTGCAGCACGGCCAGACGGTGGCCAATCTGCCGCGCGGCACGACGATGGACGATGTGACGCTGGATGAGGCGGTGACGCTGCTCGCCGAGAAGGGCAAGACGCTGAAACCGCGCGGCGCGGCGGCGAAGAAGAAGGCGGCGCGCGGAGCGAAGGCTGGGGCGAAGGGCGCGGCTGAGGCCGCTGCTCCGGCGAAGCGCGCGGCGCCGCGGAAGAAGGCGGCGGCGCGGCCGGCGGCGAAGGCGGGTGCCGCGGCACCGAAGAAAGCGGCGGCGAAGAAGAAGGTTGGAGCGAAGAAGGCGAAGGCGCGGTAGTCGCCGCCTCTACCCGGTTGGGCTGAAATGTTTCGTCGCCGCGATGACGCAGCGCTCGAACAGCGCCAGATCGTCCCAGCGGCCGGCGTCGCCGGTGATCAGCGCGCCGCCGGAGCCGGCGATCCCACCCTCGATCATCAGATTGTCGAACAGGCCGAATTGTTCCACAAGCAGACCGTCCGCGTCACGCCAGGTGCCATCGTCGCGGGATCGCGCATCGCCGCCGAGCGCCTTTAGCGTCCTCGGCAAAAACGGTTCCGTTGTCGTCGCGTAACCGAAAATCAACAGGCCCAAAGCGCGCGCGAAACCGACTTCATAGACGGTGCCGACATCCGCGCTGGGGCCGCGGAACGGGGTCAGGTTGGCGATCAGTCCCTGGCAGCTTTTGATGTGGGCTTCGTTGCGCAGAGCGATGCGGCGCCAGAAGGGCAACGCGCCCCATTCGGCCGGCTCATCCGGCACGTCGTCCAGCGGCGTGACGCCGATCAGGCCGTGACGGTCACAGATCGTTTTTTTGCCCGCCGCCCACAACAGGGGCTCGGGGAAAAACACGTCCGGACCGGCGAGGTAAACCCGAGGCGGCATCAAAACCCGTACAGTTTCGCGGGGTTGTCGACCAGAATGCGCTGGCGGAGCGCGGCGTCGGGCACCCACTCGAAGAACTGATCCAGCAACAACCCGGCTTCCGGGCAGGGGTGCATTTGCGGATGCGGCCAGTCCGTTCCCCAGACGCATCGTTCCGGATAGCGGGCAACGAAGGCTTTCACGTTCGGCGCCGGGTCGGCCCAGGGAAGGCCGGTGGAAGAAACGCGGTAGGAGGTGGTTTTGATCCAGGCGTTGCCGGAGTCGAGCAGGCCGAGCAACGCGTGGAATTGCGGATGATCCAGTCCCAGTCCCGCCTTGACGCCGCCGCAATGGTCGATGACGACGGGGACGGGCAGTTTGGCGAGGGCCGGCGCCAGCTCGGGCATCGATTCGCCATCGATATAGACCTGAATGTGCCAGCCGAGCGGCGCCAGGCGGCGGGCGATCGGTTCCAGTTGCTCGGGCGGGGTGCCGTTGCCGGTGGAGATGTTGAAACGGACGCCGCGCACGCCGCCGTCATGCATTTGTTTCAGGGTGGCATCGGTGAAGCTGGCGTCGATCACGGCCACGGCGCGGGCGCGGTGCTGGCCGAACTGACGCACGGCGTCCAATGTCACCGCGTTGTCGGTGCCGGAGACGCTGGCCTGCACGATGACCATGCGCTGGATGCCAAGCTGATCGGAGATTGCCAGATACTCCGGCACCAAAGCGGGGGGCGGATCGTAGGCGCGGCCAGGGCTGAGCGAAAATTTGTCGTACGGGCCAAAAATGTGGAAATGGCTGTCGCAGGTCAGCGCCGGCGCTTTTTGTTTTGGTGGACGTGTGGCGCTCATGGCCGTTCTCCCGTGTAGGCGATGCGCCAGATTGTACCGTTCCCGTCCTCGCTGACCAACAGGGCGCCGTCGGCGGTGACGGTTATCCCGACGGGTCGGCCCCAGACGGAGCGGTCGGAGCGCACGAAGCCGGTGAGAAAGTCGTCATATTCGCCGGTAGGGTGGCCGTTTTCAAAGCGCACGCGGATGACTTTGTAGCCGGTGCGTTTTGAGCGGTTCCAGGAGCCATGCAGCGCGACGAAGGCATCGCCTCGGTAGTCGGGGGGGAACGCGGTTTTGTTGTAGAACGCGATGCCGAGGGGGGCTGAATGGGGTTGGATCAACACATCTGGGACGATGACCTGGCGTGGGGTGGCGCCTTTGTGGCGCGGGTCCGGATTGGCGCCGATGTAAAACCATGGCCAGCCGTAAAAGCCGCCGTCTTTCACCGCGGTCGCGTAATCGGGCGGCAGGTCGTCTCCCAGTCCGTCGCGTTCATTGACCACGCACCAGAGGGCGCCGGTGGTGGGCTGGACCGCCTCACCCGAGCAATTGCGCAGGCCGGAGGCGAAGATTTTTCGATCCGATCCGTCGGGGGCGAAGGACAGCACGTCGGCGCGGCCTTGTTCCGCGTCCGGTCCGACTCCGCTCATGACGTTGGTCGCGGAGCCGACCGAAACGAACAGGCGCGCGCCGTCGGGGGAGAATGCGACGTCGCGGGTCCAGTGGCCGCCTTCGGGCAGCGAGGGGACGATCACCTCGGGTGGACCGCCGTTCGGGTAGGGGAAGCGAATGACCCGGTTCGTTTCGGCGACGTAGACAAACCGCGGCGAGGAACCGGGCGGCCAGAACGCGATGCCGAAGGGTTGGGTCAGGTTGCTGGCGAATATCCGGCTTTGTTGGCCGGTGTAGACGCGGATGTTTCCGGCGCCGCTCTCGGCCAGGAAGACGTCGCCGTTTGGGGCGGTGCGCATCGTGCGAGGCGTGTCGAGGCCGGAGGCGAACAGCGACACGGTAAATCCGGTCGGCACCTGTGGCAGCGCGTGGCGCGGTGGGGAGATCACCTCGGGCGAGCGGGAACTGGTGCTGGTGGCGTAGGGCGCCGGCAAGGCATCGGGCGTGATGTGGCGGCGCACGCCGGGCGAGTCGGATTGCCAGTCGCCGAACGCCGTCGTGCCGGTCAGGACGGGTTGCGCGGAGGCGAGAACGGGGGACAGGAGCAGCAACAGCAGCCAACGGGTCATCGTCAGGGTCCTCCAGGGCTCTCGGCTGGTTCCCATGGTGGAGGTTTCGGGCGAGCGTGTCATCGTAAACGCGCGCGAGATGACAGGGTGAGGCGACAATGCGGGTCCTTCTGACGGGCGGATCGGGCGATCTGGGGCAGCTGCTTGTGCCCAGGCTGCTGGATCGCGGCGATACGGCGGTAATACTGGATATTCGGGCTCCCACGGCGCTGCCACAAGGCGCGGCGTTCGTTCAGGGTTCCGTGCTGGACCGGTCGCTGCTGCCGGAGGCGATGCGCGGCTGCGATTGTATCGTGCACATCGCGGCCTGGCACGGGATTCACGAGGGCGAAGGCGGCAAGAGCGCTTACGATTTCTTCGACCTCAATGTGCGTGGAACGTTCGAGGCATTCGAGGCGGCGGTCGAGGCTGGGATCCACAGGATCGTGCATATTTCGACCACGAGCGTTTATCATCCACGGACGCTGTATGGACGCAGCAAGATCCTGGCGGAACGGATCGCGGAGGGTTACGCGACGGATCGGGGAATGAACTTGATCATCCTTCGGCCGCGCGGGTTCATTCCGTATTGGAATCGTGAGGTCTATACAAAATACAGCGATTGGGCGCGGTGGTTCTGGAAAGGCGCCGTGCATATCGGCGATGTCGCTTCGGCTGTCATGCTGAGTTTGGATCATGTTTCGCGGGAGCCGATGGAAGCGCCGCTGACGCTGACGTTGGACAGCGCGTATGAGTATACAGATGCGGATCTGGAACGTTGGGATGAGGGCGGCGCGGGATCGACATTTCGAAAACACTATGCGGCGTATTACGATCTGGCGGTGTCGTATGGGCTCGATCCGGGATTGAAGCCGACGAGGCTGGACATTTCCGAGACGGTTCGGCGATTGGGTTACCGGCCGGTGTATGGTCTGGCGAATTTGTTGGCGGAACTGGAGGAGTACGGCGATCGAGGGCCGCCACGATAGGATCGGCGGTCGATCCGGCCTTCTCGCGCGGCACGTGCGGCGACAAATCACCGGGTCAAGCCCGGTGATGACGATTAATCAAGCCCGGTGATGACGATTAATCAGGCCCGGTGATGACGCGGAACGGACGGGACCGGTGAAGGGGTCACACCGGCGCGTTGACGTCAGACCGTGTTCTTGCCGCCGTAACGGCGCACGCGCAGATCGGCTTGCTCCTTGTGGCCGGCGAAGTTTTCGATGGCGCAAAGGCGGGAACAGTACTCGCCGATCATCGCGGTCGCCTCGGGCGTCACCTGTTGATACGTCACGGTCTTGAGGAATTTCCCGACCCACAATCCGCCCGTGTAGCGCGCGGCGCGTTTGGTCGGCAGCGTGTGGTTGGTGCCGATCACCTTGTCGCCATAAGCGACGTTGGTTTCCTTGCCGAGGAACAACGCACCGTAATTGGTCATCCGGTCGAGGAACCACCGCGGGTCTCTTGTCATCACCTGCACATGCTCCGACGCGATACGATCGGCTTCGGAAACGAGCTCCTTATCGGTATCGCACAGGATTACCTGACCGAAATCGCGCCACGCGGCGCCGGCGATCTCGGCGGTGGGAAGCACGGAGAGCTGGCGTTGGATTTCGGCCTCGATGCCGTCGGCGATGCGTTGCGACGTGGTCAACAGGATCGCGGGGGACGTTGGCCCGTGCTCGGCCTGTCCGAGCAGGTCGGTGGCGCAGATTTCGGCGTCGGCGGTGTCGTCGGCGATGATCAGGGTCTCGGTCGGACCGGCCAGCAGGTCGATGCCGACGCGGCCGAACAATTGCCGTTTCGCTTCGGCGACGAACGCGTTGCCGGGACCGACCAGCATGTCCACCGGCGCCACCGACCCCGTGCCGAGCGCCATCATCGCCACGGCCTGGATGCCGCCGAGCAGATAGATTTCATCCGCTCCGGCGAGGTGCATGGCGGCGACGGTCGCGGCGGGCGGGACACCGTTCAAGGGCGGCGTGCAGGCGGCGACTCGTTTGACGCCGGCGACCTTGGCGGTCAGCACCGACATGTGCGCGGAGGCGACCATCGGATAGCGGCCGCCGGGAACGTAACAACCGACGCTGGCGACGGGTATGTTCTTGTGGCCGAGGCGGATGCCGGGCAACGTTTCGACCTCGATATCGACCAGCGCGGCTTTCTGTGCTTCGGCGAAACGTCTTATCTGTGTCTGAGCGAATTTTATATCCTCGATCACCTGGCTCGGCAGCGTGGCGATCAGATCGGCGATCTGAGCGTCGGTCAGGCGAAACGATTCGGGTTCCCATTTATCGAATTTCGCGGAAAGTTCTCGCACGGCGACGTCGCCACGAGCGGCGATGTCGTCGAGGATGGCTTCCACGGTTTGCCTTATCTTGCGATCGGCCGCGGTTTTTTCCGCCTCGGACGCGCCGTGCTTCAGAATTCGGATCATGCTGTGTTACTCCGCCGTCCAACCGCCATCGACCACCAACGCTGTTCCCGTCACCAACGCCGACGCGTCGGAGGCGAGGAAGACCACGGCGCCCATTAAATCTTCGACGGTGCCGAGCCGGCCCAGTTTGATGCGGGAGAGGACGTCGGAGTGGAAGGCGCGATCGTTCCAGAATGGACGTGTCAGTGGCGTATCGATGAACGTGGGACCGATCGAGTTGACCCTGATGCCCAAGGGCGCGAGGTCGATGGCCATGGCTTTGGTCAGACCCTC
This sequence comes from Acetobacteraceae bacterium, assembly GCA_003164305.1. The sequence continues at coordinate 2,461 of PLSZ01000141.1, read as the reverse complement.
GATGCCGTGCTTGGTCATGCAATACACGGTGCGGCGCTGGCCGCCAACATGGCCCATTTGTGACGATATATGGATAATCGAGCCTTTGACGTCGGCCTCGGCCATGCGGCGGGCGACCGCCTGCGCGGTGAAGTACGCGGCGCGCTGATTAAGGGTCGTAATGGCGTCGTAATCGTCCTCGGTCACGTCGAGGAAGGTGCGCGGGCGGTTGGTGCCGGCGTTGTTGACCAGGATGTCGAACGGGGCTTGCGCGGCGATGGCGGAACGAACCTCGGCGGTGTCGGTGACGTCCAGCGTCAGTGGCTCGGCGCTGCCGCCCTCGGCGCGGATTTCGGCGGCGACGGCTTCGATCTCGGACGCGGTGCGGGCGGCAAGCACGACATGGGCTCCGGCCTGCGCCAGCGCGGCGGCGGCGGCGAGGCCCAAACCTCGGCCGGCGCCGGTGACCAAGGCGCGGCGGCCGTCGAGCCTGAGCGAGGGCGTGCGGGGAAGCGGCATGCGGATGGTTCCAGAACGAGGCGTCTGGGTATCGCGTTCTCCGCGCGGCGAAAAGGGTCAGGCGGCGCGGGACGCCGGGACCATGGCTCTGGGAAGCGCGCCCTCGTGCCGCAACAGCCAGCGTTTGCGTTCCAGGCCGCCGCCATAGCCGGTCAGCGAGCCGTTGGCGCCGATCACGCGATGGCAGGGGACCACGATGCTGATCGGGTTGGACCCGTTCGCCAGGCCGACGGCGCGGACCGAGGTAGGGCGGCCGATCTTTGCCGCGAGGGCGCCGTAGCTCAGAGTCTCGCCGGGCTCGATCGTGGTCAGCGCGGCCCACACGGTGCGCTGGAACGGCGTGCCGGCGGTGCGCCAGGGGACGCCGGACAGAGCGCCCAGGTCGCCCTCGAAATACCGGCGCAGGGCGCGCATCAGGGTGGCGGGCGCGGCGCCGGGCTCCGGCTTGAGCGAGCCGTAATGCAGCCGCAACAGCCGCGCCATGCTGGTTTCGCGATCGAGCCAATCGAACGCTCGGAGAATGCCGTCTGGGTCGGTGATGATCAGCGCCTCGCCGATCGGGGTCGCGAGGCGGTCCAGCGTGAGGCGTTCAGGCGGCTTGCTGGTCATGGATCACCTTCGGCGGGGATTGTTGGGGCTCGGACGCCCAGAGATGCAGGGCGGCGTAGGCGCGCCAGGGGCGCCACTGCTCGGCATGGGCCAGCAGCGCGGCGGGGGATGGGCGCACTCCGTCGCCGGCGCTCATCGCGCGCATGAGGCCGATGTCGGCAGCGGGGAAGGCGTCCGGCTCGCGCAGTTCGCGCATGGCGATGTATTGCGCGGTCCACTCGCCGATGCCGGGCAAGGAGCGCAGTTGGGCGATGGCCTCGTCGAGGCCGCGGCGGGGGCCGAAGATCAGCGGGTCGGCGACGACCGCGGCGGCCATTGAGGACAATGCCATCCGGCGGGCGTTCGGCATCCCGATCATGGCCAGATCGGCGCCGGCCAGTTGCTTCGGCGTGGGGAAGACGTGGGTCAGGCCGAGTTCCAGCGCCACCGGATCGGCGATGGTGGCGCCGTGGGACGCGGCCAGCTTGCCGGCCAGCCGTGTCGCGGCCGCGACGGTGATTTGCTGGCCGAGGATCGCTCGGACCGCGAGTTCGAAGCCTTCCCAGGCGCCGGGCACCCGCAGGCCGGGGCGGGCCAGGACCAGGGGCGCCAGCACGGGGTCCTGGCTGAGGTGGCCGCCGATCGCCACCGGATCGGCGGCGAGGTCGAAGACGCGGCGCACACGGGCGATGATCGCGGGCAAGGCGCGCAGATCGGGACAGCGAATGGTGGCTTTGAGGCAGTTTTTGTCCGCCGGCTCGACGATCAGGATGCCATGGGCCGCGCCGATGCCGATGGTGCGGGCATAGCGTTCCTGGGTGACGGCTTCCACGCCGGGGATGGCCCGGGCGCGCAGGAAGGCGGTGATGGCGGCCCAATCGTAGGGGGGACGAAAGCCGAGTTTGACGGTGATGGCGCCGGTGGCGCCGATCGGCTGGTCGGCGATGCCGGCTCGGCGGAGCGAGCGCGGCGGGCGGCGGTAGAGCTGCTGAAAGATCTCGTTGAAGCGGCGGATGCTGCCGAAGCCGGCGGCGGCGGCGACCTCGGTCATCGGCAGGCTGGTGTCGTGGATCAGTTGCTTGGCCAGCAGGATGCGCCGGGTCTGCGCGATGGAGACCGGCGAGGCGCCAAGGTGCTGGCGGAACAGGCGGCGGAGTTGGCGTTCGCCCATGCCGAGACGGGCGGCGAGGGCTTCGACGTTGCCGTCGTCGAGCGCTCCGGCTTCGATCAGGCCCAGCGCGCGGGACACGGTGTTGGAACTGCCGCGCCAGAAGGCGAGGTCCGGGGAGGTTTCCGGGCGGCATCTCAGGCACGGGCGGAAGCCGGCTTCCTGCGCCGCGGCGGCGGTGGGGAAGAAGCGGACGTTGGCGCGGAG
>PLSZ01000586.1 GCA_003164305.1 Acetobacteraceae bacterium | reverse complement strand
CACCGTCATGTGCGGATACAGCGCGCAATTCTGAAACACCCTGGCGATATCGCGAGCCTTCGGAGCGACGTTGTTCACCACTCGCCCGCCGATCGCGATTTCGCCCACGGTAATGTTCTCAAGACCGGCGATCATCCGCGAAAGCGTGGATTTGCCGCAGCCGGATGGGCCAAACAAGGATTACGAACTCCCCGTCATCAATATCGCCACTGACCCCGTGCAGCACCTCCGTGGTGCCGAACGTCTTGCGGACGTCGCGGATTGATACGTTCGCCATGATTTTATTGGACGCCCCTGTGGTGACCCTCTCCCCGCGAGGGGAGAGGGGGGCGTCGTGATCAGAACTTGGAGACGCGTGTCTCCTTCGCCGTAATGAACTCCAGCAGAGCGGGATTTCCGGCTTTGGTCTGCTCGATACCACGCTGAATCGCCGCCTGAATTTGATCTGGCTGAGTCACGCGTTCGCCATATCCACCAAAGGCCTTCGCCATGTCCGCGTAATTGCCGGAGATGTCGGTCGAGCGGTACTTCTCGGTCGAAATCGGCATCACCTTAAGTTCGATCGCCATCGAGAAGTTGTTCAGCAGGATCGACAAGATCGGGATCCGCTCGCGCACCGCGGTCTCGAAGTCCATGCCCGTGAAGCCGATCGCCGCGTCACCCCAAAGGTTGATGCAAAGCTTTTCGGGTTTCGCCAGTTTGGCCCCCATCGCCAGACCCAGGCCCATGCCAAGCTGCGTTGTCTTGCCCCAACCAATGTACGACATTGGCTCGGTGGATACCCAGAATGGCGAGATCTGATCGCGCGGACTTCCAGCGTCATGTGTGATGATGGTGTTCTTCGGATCGGTGCCCTGCATTAGTTCATGGATCACGCGATACGGGCTAAGCGGTGCCTCGTTGGAATGCAGCAACGGCTCCCATTGCGCCATCCACTCGGCACGCACCGTGGTGATTTCCTTCACCACCTCGGTCGCGTCGCGGTTGGTCTTGATGGTTTGCTTCAGTTCGCCGATCAGCGCGTCCAACGTGAGGCCGGCGTCACCAACCAGACCAATCGCGCTGACCACATCCTTGTTCAGGTGGTTCGGGTCCAACGTCGCATGAATGAATTTCTTGCCCTTCGGGAATTTTATACCAAAGTTCGTTTCAGTGAACGAACAGCCGATACCAATGATCAAATCGGCCTTTTCGACGAAATGATGCACCGGTTTCGGCACCGCGTTACCGCCCGAACCAAGCGACAGCGGGTGGTTTTCCGGGAACGAGCTTTTGCCGCCGAGGCTGGTGGTAACCGGAGCGCCCAGAAGCTCGGCGAAGGCGCGAAGCTGTGGCCATGCCTCAGCCCATTGCACGCCGGTTCCAGCATAAATGACCGGCCGTTTCGCGGCCAGGATCGCGGCCGCCGCCTTACGCACATCGGCCATATCGGGACCGTATTTATGCACACCGACCGGCTGATAATCGATATCGCCGATTTCCTCATTCCAGATGTCTGTCGGGATTTCGACAATCGCGGGGCCGGAACGGCCGTTGCGCAAATTGCTGAACGCACGGCGCATGATGTTACACAATTCGGCGGGAACAATCACCGGTTCCGCGAATTTCGAAATGTCCGCCATTCTGCGCGATGAATTAAAGTTCGGGTCGATATTCGCGATGCGACGCGCGTAACCCTGCGGCAGAACCAGCAGCGGAACCGACTCAGAATAGGCCTGAGCCACGCCGCCATAAGCGTTCTCGGCCCCTGGGCCGTGCTGCATGCAGAAGGCGCCGATCTTCTTGCCTGAGGTAACCCGGGAAATCGCGTCCGCCATATGCAGGCCGATACGCTCCTGGCGGACAATAATCGGCCGGATATCAGCCTTCGCCGCGTATTCCAGCAGGTGGTTGACCGGGTAGCCGCAGAGGATCTCGATCCCCTCCCGCTTCATGATCTCAGCGATCGCGTCTCCGACTTTCATTTTACCGGGCTCCCTCCACGTGGATTACAAAGCAACCTCTCAGGCAGGGTAGAAGCCCCGCCCGGCCCTGGCAACCGTGGGCAATATCCAAACCGCGGCGCGGGCGGCGCCGGGCATGTTTACGGGACAAGCTCAATGTGATTTCAAGTCGCGCAAGGATAAACAACCTCATGATCGTCGTCTTCGGTTCAATCAATCTCGACCTGATCTTTCAGGTGTCCCGCATCCCTGGGCCTGGGGAAACCGTCCTAGGTCCGTCGGTTCGCATCGAGCCCGGCGGCAAGGGCGCGAATCAGGCCGTCGCGGCCGCGCGTGATGGCGCGGTGGTCGTCATGGCCGGCGCCGTGGGGCGCGATTCCCTCGCGACAAGTGCCCTGGCGCTGTTACGCGACGCAAACGTCGATCTTTCCCGGGTAACCGAATGCGACATAACGACAGGCTGCGCGACAATCGTTGTCGATCCGTCGGGCAACAACGCGATCGCCGTCGGATCGGGTGCTAACCTGAGCGCTCGTCAAACCCAGCTAGAGGACTCTCTGCTGAACGCGGCAACGACCCTGGTGCTACAGATGGAGGTTCCGGCTCCGGAAACCGTGGCCGTGATCCATCGCGCTCGCGAGCAAGGCGCCCGAATCATTCTCAACCTCGCGCCCGCCTCGCCCCTGCCGGAAACCGCGTTACGAGAACTCGATATCCTGATCGTCAACGAAACGGAAAGCGCATGGCTCGCCGCCCACCTGGGTTGTTCCGATGGGGCCGCTCAACTCAGGGATCATCTCAATGTCACGATCATCCGCACTCTGGGCGGCGACGGCCTGGAAGTCGCGACCGATGCTGGCGTAACAGCCCTTCCGGCCCATGAAATCACCGCTGTCGATACGACCGCGGCCGGAGATTGCTTCGTCGGCGTCCTGGCGGCGGCGCTCGACCGCGGTGCGCCCTTGGCGGAGGCACTCGATCGCGCCATGGCGGCGGCGGCATTGTGTTGCACGCGTCGTGGCAGCCAGGGCGGCATTCCAACCGCCGCCGACACGGACGCATTCCTCTCCGCCGGCCTGTGACAAACGCGGCCCGGCGTGCCACGTTCCGCCGATCACGAGGAGGGGAAACATTGCCCATGAACAATCAACAGATCGAACGCGCGGCCCGCGTCCTTGTTCAGGCCCGTCGCGACATGACGCCGCTCGACAAGTCGCCGGATGGACTCGCGCCGTCTTCAGTCAAAGAAGCACACGCGATCCAGGATGAGGTTAGTCGCCAACTTGGGAAACTCATCGCCGGCTTCAAGGCGAACGCTCCCGCCGGCCGCGAACCGACGCGCGGTGTCATTTACGGGGGCACGGTCCACACATCACCGTGCAAACTTCCCGCCTCGACGGTTCCGCAATGCGGTGTCGAAGGAGAGGTCGCCTTTTTCTTTCGGCGCGACCTCCCGTCTCGCGCCGCACCCTATACGCGAAATGAAGTCGCCGCGGTTGTCGATGCCTGCGCCGCGATTGAAATCGTGCATAGCCGGTTCGCCCAGAAAGCACCTGTATCGAACCTGGACAAGTTGGCTGACTCGATCAGCAATGGAGCGCTGGCGTACGACGTTCCGCGTCCCGATTGGCGAGGACTGCAACTCGGCAAGCTCAAAGTCACCTTGAGCGTGAACGGTAAATCGCGATTGGATCAGGTCGGCGGCCACCCGTCCGGCGATCCTCTTGGTGTCGCGGTTGTGCTGGTCAATCTCTGGCGCGAGAACGGCGGTGTTCGCGCCGGGCAGATTGTCACCTGCGGTTCTTGCACGGGTCTGAAGTACCTCAAACCCGGCGATGTCTGCGCGGTCCGGTTCGAGGGTCTGGGCACCGCCGAGGTCACGTTCACGAAAGCATGACATTGCGCGGTCAGGGACTTGAGCGACCAGACGCCGCGGGGCATGGTGGGCCATGGAACCAGGACATCGCCTGACATATGAGGCCAGCATCGACCGGCCGCCGATCGCGCTACCGGCTGGCAAACGCATCGCGGTGTTTCTTGTCGTGAACGTTGAGCGGTGGGAAATCCACCGGTCCATGCCACGTCAGGTGCTGACCGCCCCTCAGGGAGCCTCCGTCACGCCGGATTTACCCAATTGGGCCTGGCACGAGTACGGCATGCGCGTGGGGTTCTGGCGGCTTAAATCCGCTCTCGATGCCTACGGGATCGCTCCCACCCTCGCGATCAATGGCGCCGTTCCCGCCGCCTATCCTCGCGTGACCCAGGCCGCGCGCGACGCGGGATGGGAGTTCATGGTGCATGGCTTCAACCAGATGGCGACACATTTGGTGGATGATCAGCGCGACATGATCCGCTCGGCCATTGCCGCGCTGCGCGAGGCCGGAGGGCACGAACCGGTCGGCTGGCTCGCGCCCGGCCTCACCGAAACGTTGGAAACGCCGGACCTGCTGGCCGAAGCCGGAATTCGATACTGCGCCGACTGGGTAATCGACGATCTGCCCGCGACGATCCGCACCGCGCACGGACCGCTGTTGGCGATGCCATACAGTGTGGAACTGAACGATATTCCGATCATGATGATCCAGCATCATCGCGCGGAGGAGTTGTTTGAACGCACGGTAGCTCAATTCGATCGGCTTTATGATGAGTCTGAAGTGCAGGGAGCAAAGGTCATGGGGCTCGCGGTGCATCCATATATCAGCGGGGTCCCGCACCGGATCGGCTGGTTTGAAAAAGCGCTCGCCCACATGGCGGCACGCCCTGGAACCATGTTCTGGCAAGGCCGCCAGATCATGGATTGGTACCACAAGGCGACAGCATGAACTGGGGAGCGCTCAGCCGGGCGGAACGCGACGCCGCCTATGACAACATCGCCGCCGTCGCCAACAGCGCCGCTCTGAACGTCGAGCGAGCGGCCGCGTCGGCCGCCTTCCGGTCCGGTCATTCCGGGCATCTCGATCTTCACTACGGACCACGTGAACGAAACACATGGGATCTGTTCCCGGCGGCGAATCCAGACGCGCCGTGCCTGGTCTTCATCCATGGAGGCTACTGGCAACGCAACGCCAAGGATCAGTTCGCCAACCTGATCGCCGGCGCATACGCGCTGGGATGGTCGGCCGCTTTGCCCGGTTACACGCTTGCACCCGACGCGACCATGACCGAGATCACCGCCGAAATCGATGCGGCGTTGGATTGGCTGGCGGCCAATGGCAAAACCCATGGCATCACCGGGCCGATCGTCCTGTCTGGCTGGTCCGCGGGGGGCCACCTGACCGCGCTATGCCTGGGCCACCCATCTGTTCGCGCCGGTCTGGCGATTTCCGGTATCTTCGAACTGGGTCCGTTGCGAGATACCAACCTGAACGAAAAGCTTCGCCTGACCGATGAAGAGATCGCGATGCTGTCCCCGTTACGCCTGCCGATGGTGAACAAGCCACTGGCGATCGCGTATGGCACCGCGGAGTTGCCAGCACTGGTATCGGACAGTCAGGATCTGCACGCCCGTCGGGCCGCCGCTCACCTGCCGGGAACGCTCATTCCCGTGGCGAACGGCAATCACTTCACCATCATCCTGGAATTACAGGACGAACGCGGCATTCTCACGCGGCAGCTACCCCTCTTGTTGGACTGAATCGGCGATCAGCCCAGAGCTTCCGCGAGCAACCGCAGGGCGCGGTCGGAAAAAGCTCGCATATTGGCCACGCGGTCCCCGCTTCCCGTCTCCAAGGTAATCGCCTGAGAAAACCCCGGCCCGGTCACCGCGATACAGGTGTGCCCCGCCTTGTCACCGTAACGATTCCCTGTCGGCCCCGTCGCGCCGGTCTCACCGAGCCCCCATGTCGCGCTCAACCGTTCGCGAACGGTATCCGCCAGCAGCAACGCATAAGGCTCCGTCGAGGCGCGTTCGATCGGTGCAGGCAATGGATTGGGAATGTCCAGAAAGCCGGAACGCGCATAGGCGGTGTAGATCACGCCGCCACCGCGGAAGTACGCCGACGCGCCGCCAACCGAGAGAAGCGCCGCCGAGATCAGCCCTCCCGTCGAGGATTCTGCGATCGCAATGGTTTCACCTCGCGCTTTCAGCCGTTCCCCGATTTTCTCCGCCAATGGCAAAAGGCCTTGCATCGTTCACCCTCCTTTATTGATGATCGTATCGATGACGCTCTGCGTCGCGAGCGCTTCCTCCCCAGGGATGGCCGGATCGCGTCCCTGTTCGATCGCGTCGAGAAAGTCGCTGATCACGGCTTTATGGGGCTCATGCGAGAACGTCATGAATCCGGAACCACTTCCGGATCCCCCGGTATCCTGAACCACGTCTTCCGTTCCATCGAGAAACGAGACCCGTAGATTGCTCCCGTCCATCCGGGCGATGCCTTTCGAACCGATGATCATGATCTGCTCGGGGCTTCCGGGAAACGCGGCGACAGTGGCGACGATCGTGCCGGGCGCACCGTTACCAAGGCGAACCAGCGCCGTCGCATAATCCTCCGTTTCCATTCTGTGCAAGGAAGTCGTGCGCGCAATCGCCGATTCGACAGAGGAAATGCCAACACACCAACGGAACAGGTCCAGGGTGTGGATGGCCTGGATCAATAATACGCCGCCGCCATCACGCTCTTTCACACCTCGTCCAGGCTCGTCGTAGTAGCTCTGGGGGCGCCACCATGGAACAGTCATCGTCGCAGCCTGAACCTCGCCCAAAGCATCGGTCCTGAGCAAGGACTTCAGCCGCTGACTGGCGGCCCGGAACCGCAGTTGTAACATCATGGCGAGCCGGCGATCGGCGCGGCGCCCGGCCTCGACCAGACGTTCGGCCCGTTCCAGGGTCGTGTCCAACGGCTTCTCGCAAAGCACGTGTTTGCCCGCTGCGAACGCCGCCTGAGCAATTTCCAGATGCGTATTCGTGGGCGTCAGGATCATCACGGCATCGACTCGTGGATCGGCGATGGCGGCCGCCAGGTCGCCACTTGTCGAAAACCCATATTGTTCCTCGACATGCCTTCGCCGATCGGCGCTCCGGGCAACCGCATGAACGACGTGGGCCCGGTTGGAGAGATCCAAAATCGCCTTTGCGTGCGGTGCCAGCGCGCTGCCCAGGCCGACGACCGCGAGACCAATCATGGGTGGTGCTCCGCGATGTATCGACTGGCGCCAACTTGCGCCTCAAGCGCCATCCGGCACACTGTAAACACCAGGTCCTGAGGCAACTTCGACAGATCTCGGGTGCGCGAAGCCGTGATAAAGTCCTGGAAATATGTCACCGGAAGCGCGCTACAGTCCATGTGACGTGTGCGATCCCGGTTCGCGACGAACATGTGATTCGAGCCAGTCCTTCCCTCGATATCGAGGTTCTTGCGCAGTTCCAGCGTCCCGTCGGTGCCAACCAGGAACAGCCGCCCATCGCCCCAGGTCGGCAAGCCGTCCGGCGTGAACCAATCGACCCGGCAGTAACCGCGCACCGACGGCGTTCGCAGCGTGATCTCGGCGAAGTCCTCGAACCCTTCGGGTTCGGTACCATAACAGCCGATCGTGCTTGACTCGATTTCTGCCTCCGACACGTCCGCGAGCGCCAGGAACTGGTCGATCGAATGCACACCGGTATCGTTGATTATCCCACCATACGCGGGCCGATCGAAAAACCACGCCGGCCGCAGCGCCCGATTGAGACGATGCGGTGCCAGGCTAATCACCTGCACCAACCTTCCAAGTTCTCCCGACCGCACCACGCGCAAGGCTTCCTGGATCGCCGGAGACGCGACACGCCCGACACAAATCGACCAGATACCGCCGGTTTCATGAACAGTCCGCCGCACGGCCGCGAGTTGCTCCAACGTTGTCACACCCGGCTTATCGGATATGACATCTTTGCCTCGCCGCATCGCCTCGATCGCCAGCGCGGCCCGATCCCGCGGCACAGCCGAAAGAACGATGAAGTCGATCGACTTGTCGTCGAGTAAGCGTTCCCTCGACGCCTCCGGCACGTGCGGGAAACGCTTCCGAAATCCAGCCAGGACGCGAGGGTCCGTTGTGTCCGGATTGTACCCGGCACACTCCGCGCCTGCCTCCAGCAACCCCTCGGTCATGTCGTAGACATGCCGGTGGTCCAGTCCGATCGCGGCGAAGCGAGCCATGGTGTCTTCTCCTGGGCCGGCAGGCTCGCACCATCTTCCACGCCCCGCAACCAAGGTCCACAATAGGGGCGGATACCCATTGGAGAGGGAGAAAACACCATGGTGGAACGGATCGCGGTCATCACCGGGGCGGGCAGCGGCATTGGCCGGGCATCGGCTCTCGCGCTTTGCAAGGACGGCTGGTCCGTCGCGCTGCTCGGACGGCGAAAGGACGCGCTGGAAGAAACCGCGAGCCTCGCTATCGGTGGCAAGACAATGCCGATCCCCACCGACGTTTCGGATCCGGATCAGGTCATCGCGGCGTTCGCGGCGGCGAAGGAGAAATTCGGTCGCGTGGACATGCTATTCAACAACGCGGGCGGCAACGTTCCATCGACAAATTTTGGCGATTTCACCTGGGAAATGTGGCGGCGCGTCGTCGCGGTGAATTTTGACGCGATGTTCCAGTGCGCCAATCAGGCATTCCGCATCATGCGTGATCAAACGCCGCGGGGCGGCCGGATCATCAACAATGGGTCTATTTCCGCGCATGTGCCGCGGCCGGGTTCCGTCGCCTATACGGCGACCAAACACGGCGTCACCGGCCTGACCAAATCAATCGCGCTCGATGGACGGGAATTCGACATTTGTTCCGGCCAGATCGACATCGGCAATGCCGCCACCCCGATGACCGCGCGTTCAACCAACGGACAAATGCAGCCTTACGGTCAGATGGCGGTCGAAGCCCGGATGGACGTGAACCATGTGGGCCAGCAGGTCGCCTTCATGGCCAACCTGCCCCTGGAATCGAATATCCAGTTCGTCACGATCATGGCTACGAAGATGCCCTTTATCGGACGCGGTTAACCGGTGCTTGGACGGCGAAGCCTGATCGGTCATGCAAGCGTTGGCTTTGGCCTGACCAGTCAGGCCTTCGCTGTTCCGACGAAAAAACCCGACATTCAAAACGCGATCGCGGAAACCTCGCGGGGGCGCGTGCGAGGCGTGATCAATCAGGGCATCCGGACGTTCAAGGGGATCCCATACGGCGCCCCAACGGATGGCCCGAACCGCTTCCTCGAAGCCAAACTCGCGGTGCCCTGGCAGGGGGTCCGCGACGCGATCGCTTATGGACCAATGTGTCCACAGGAAATTCATTCTCGACCGTCATTCGCGGCATCCTGGGCCTCCGACACCCCCATGAGCGAGGACTGCCTGGTCCTGAATATCTGGACACCAGCATTACGCGACCACCACAAGCGGCCAGTAATGGTGTGGTTTCACGGCGGCGGTTTTTCGACGGGGTCCGGTAGCAGCCCGGTTTACGATGGCACGAACCTCGCCAGAAAGGGCGACGTTGTAGTCGTCACCGTCAACCATAGATTGAATATTTTCGGACATCTCTACCTGACCAGAGTTGGTGGCGCGGAGTTCGCGGAATCCGGCACTCTTGGGGTTCTCGATCTGGTCGCGGCGTTACGATGGGTGCACACGAATATCGCGGAATTTGGCGGCGATCCGGCGAACGTAACGATCTTTGGTCAGTCCGGGGGCGGTGCCAAGGTCAGCGTCCTGATGGGGATGCCGCAAACCAGGGGTTTGTTCCATCGCGCGATCGTCCAAAGCGGATCGCACCTGGACGGGTTGACGACCGATGAGGCCAATGCCAACGCTCTCGCGTTTCTGAGAGCCGCCGACGTGCCCGCGAACGATCTCGCGCGCTTACAGAAACTATCGATGGAACAATTGCTGACGGCGCTCCGCAAGACAATGCGCGCGCAAAGCACGCCGATCAGCTTCAGTCCGGTCGTTGATGGGAAGTTCCTCCCAAAAGCCCCATGGATTCCGGACGGGCCGACCGAATCCGCGAGTGTCCCAATGCTGATTGGATCGACGAAAACTGAAACGACAGCGCTGATCGGCGCGGACGATCCCTCGGTATTTTCACTCGATGACGCGAGCCTGCGGAAGAAGCTGGCCACATTGATACCCACGAATGAGATTGAGCGCGTGATCGCGGGTTATCAAAAATCCATGCCCGGCGGGACATCCTCCGATTTGTTCTTCGCGATCAGCAGCGCGCGCCGGGTAAGGCAACAGGCCTGGGTCCAGGCCGAACGCAAGGCCGCGCAGAACGCCGGGCCAGTCTGGCTGTACGAGCTCGACTGGCAAACACCCGTCGATGACGGGAAATGGCAATCGCCGCACTCGCTCGATTTGGCATTCATGTTCGATAACGTCGCCAAATCACAGTCGATGGTCGGCGGTGGCGATGGCCCGCGCTCACTGGCGGAACAAATGAGCACCGCATGGCTCGCCTTCGCCCGCACCGGCAACCCGAACAACAAACTTTCCCCTCAGTGGGCCCCCTTTCGCGTCCCAGAGCGGGCAACCATGGTGTTCGACACGAAATCTCGCGTTATTGATGATTTTCGGGGCGACGAGCGGCAATTGCTCGCTCCTCTCCCGCCGTATCGCATCAGCCGGTGAAACGTGGTCGGAATTCCAGCGCGGAGTAGCGTGGAACACCCATCTCCGAACGGTCGGGGGCACCCGGGTCCAAACACGGGAACCGGCGTCCCCAAGGCGGATGATGATCCGCCCCCTCTTGTGAACCGCCCCTCTCAGGTCTAAGCCCCGCCCTCACGCACCCCACCGCCAGTTATTATCGAAGGTTTCACGTATGTTCTCTCGGCTGCTCGGCTTCATGTCAGCCGACATGGCCATCGACCTCGGCACCGCCAACACCCTTGTTTACGTCAAAGGCCGAGGCATCGTGCTGGCCGAGCCGAGTGTGGTGGCGATCGCTGAATCCCGCGGGAAAAAGCACGTGGTCGCGGTCGGCGAGGAAGCGAAGCAAATGCTCGGCCGCACCCCAGGATTCATCACCGCCAGCCGCCCGCTGCGCGACGGAGTGATCGCCGACTTCGAGGTAGCGGAGGAAATGATCAAGCATTTCATTCGCAAAGTTCATGGCCGCCGCGGCTGGGCCTCGCCGCTGATCATCGTCTGCGTTCCCTCCGGCTCGACGGCCGTGGAGCGTCGGGCCATTCAGGAAAGCGCGGAAAGCGCGGGCGCCCGGAAAGTTCAGTTGATCGAGGAGCCCATGGCCGCGGCGATCGGCGCCGGATTGCCGGTGACCGAGCCGTCGGGCTCCATGGTCGTCGATATCGGAGGTGGCACCACCGAAGTCGCGGTCATCTCCCTGGGTGGGATCGTGTATTCCCGCAGCGTGCGCGTCGGCGGCGATAAGATGGATGAGGCAATCATCTCTTACATCCGACGGGCGCATAATCTGTTGATTGGCGAGTCCTCGGCCGAGCGCATCAAGATGGATGTCGGCGCGGCGCGCATACCCGAGGGCCGCGATGAAGGCCCCTATCGGGAGGTTCGGGGCCGTGATCTCATTAACGGCGTCCCGCGGGAAGTCATCGTCAGCCAGGCACAGATCGCCGAAAGCCTGAGTGAGCCGGTGACCGCGATCGTTGACGCGGTCAAGGTTGCTTTGGAAAATACGCCTCCCGAACTTGCCGCGGACATCGTCGATCGTGGCATCGTCCTGACCGGCGGAGGCGCCCTGCTGCACCGTCTGGATCAGGTTCTGCGGGACGCGACCGGTCTGTCGGTCGTGGTGGCTGAAAACCCACTCCAATGTGTCGCGCTCGGCACAGGCCGCGCCCTCGAAGAACGCAAGCGACTCGGCAATGTGCTGACCAGCATGTATTGATGGGTGGCGGCTCTCGAAAGGTTGGGGGCGCCGCGGCATCGAACACTTCTGGGACTTGATATCGGACCATGATCCGTCCTTCCATTCAGGCGCGCCACGCGCTGGCCAGATTGACCTTGCCCGTGATGGTTATCGCGGCGTTCGGCCTGATGCTGGTCGGCAAGGTGGACACGGTCCTCGTGGAGCGGGCTCGTATAGCGGTTTATGATGCGAGTGCCCCGATTTACGCCGCTCTCGCCGAACCCCTTTCCGAAGCGAACAAGGCGGTCGCGGATGTCGTGGGACTATGGAGCCTGCGGGATGAAAATGCCCGTCTGCGCGATGAGAACGAACAGCTCAGGCGTTGGCAATCGATCGCGCTGACGCTTGACGCGGAAAACCGGCGATTGAAAACCGCGTTACGCTGGATCCCCGATCCAGCGGCATCCTACGTAACCGCTCGCGTCGTCGCGGACGCGGGCGGAGTCTACGCGAAGGCTGTCCTGCTCTCATTAGGCCCCAACCACGGGCTGCATAAGGGTCAGATCGCGCTCGACGAACGTGGACTGGTCGGTCGCATCACCGAGGTTGGCACGCGTACCGCGCGAGTCCTCCTGATCACGGACATGAACAGCAAGGTTCCTGTGATCCTGGAGAGTAGCCGCGCCCATGCGATCCTGGCCGGCACGAATGGGCCGTGGCCTCGACTGCTCTATTGGTCCGAGGGTACCGTTCCCAAGGAAGGCGAACGGGTCGTCACCAGCGCGGAGGCGGATGCTTTCCCGGCCAACCTACCGGTCGGTACAGTTCGTTATAACGCGAACGGCGTTCCGGAAGTTGAGCCTGATGCTCAATTGCGCGCGCTCGATATTGTTCGGATCTTCGATTACGGACTGAGTGGCCTCACTCCCCCCGAGGTGACCGCACGCGCGACCCAAGGCCGTCGGTAATGGCGCGAAGTGACCGCCTCCCCGGAATCCGGCCCCATCTGACCCTCGGCAGACGCCTGGATATTGCCTGGCGGCATGCGTTCCCAGGCGTCACCAGCCTGTTCCTTATGCTTCTGTCAGTCGCCCACTTCGGATTATGGAGTCAGGCAGCTTTGCTGCCGACAGTGGCGCTGACATGCGTTTGGTTCTGGTCGTTGTTCAGGCCCGCGGCCATGGCGCCCCCAATGGTCTTCCTGATCGGCCTGCTGCTGGACCTTCTCGGTTTCCTGCCGCTTGGTGTCGGAGCGCTGACCATGTTGACGACCCACGGGATCGCGCAACGACTGCGCCGGTTCCTGGCCCGCCAGGGTTTTTCGGTCATCTGGCTGATCTTCATAGCGCTCGCTTGTGGCGTCGCGGCGATGAACTGGGCATTGGTATCGCTGCTGACATTTAGCATCGAACCGCCAGGTCCCGTCTTGTTCCAGGCTGGTCTGGCCGCCGCCATGTATCCCGTTGTGGCGATCCCGCTGATGCTGGCTCACCGTTCCATAGCCGATCCGGATCTGGCATGATTCGCCGCGAAATCAATCGAGGGAGCGTCTTTACCCGCCGCGCGCTGCTCGTCGGCGGAGCCCAGACATTGCTCCTGGGAGGGTTGGCCGCCCGGTTGAGGCAGGTCCAGGTGCAAGAAGGCGATCACTACGCGACCATGGCCGAAGACAACCGGGTCAGCGCCAGAATGATCGCGCCGCAACGAGGGCGTATCCTGGATCGGTTCGGAATCGTGCTGGCTGGAAGTCTGATCAACTGGCGCGCTTTGCTGATCACTGAGCAAACGATTGACGTCCGCCGAAGCCTCGACAATTTCTCCGCGATCGTTCCGCTGACCGATGCCGAGCGGGCCCGCATAGAGCGGGACCTGCATCACGGAAAGAGCTTCATTCCCGTGCTCGTCAAGGAGTACCTCAGCCGAGACGCGATGACCAGGATTGAGGTCAACGGGCCGGACCTGCCGGGTATCACGGTCGATGCCGGCACAAGTCGCACTTACAACTATCCTTACGACCTCGCCCATATTCTGGGATATGTCGCGCCTCCAAATGAATCCGACATGACCGGCGATCCGCTGATGGAGTTGCCCGGTGTGAAGGTTGGCCGAGCTGGAATTGAAAAATTCCATGACCTGGCGCTGCGCGGCCGACCAGGCGTGGTGCATCTCGAGATCAACGCGGTCGGCCGTGTAATACGTGAGTTGGATCGGGCCGACGGCGTGAACGGCGACGACATAGGCCTGAGTTTCGACCTCGAACTGCAGCAAGCAATCCAAAAACGCCTCGGCGACGATGCCGCCAGCGCTGTTGTACTCGATTGCCGCAATGGTGAGATCATGGCGATGGTGTCCAATCCATCGTACGATCCCTCATTGTTCGCGACCGGGGTGTCGCAGGCGCAATGGAAAGAATGGACCAAAGATCGGCGAACCCCTTTGATCAATAAGGCAACGTCCGGTCTGTACGCGCCCGGATCGACGTTTAAAATGGCGGTCGCGCTGGCCGGCCTGGATGCCAGGACAATCAGCGTCCATGACCGCCTGAGCTGTCCTGGGCATCTCGACCTGGGCAACAGCCGATTTCACTGCTGGAACAAATCGGGCCATGGGCCGCTCGATCTGCATCAGGCGCTGAAGTATAGTTGCGACGTATACTTCTATCAGGTCGCCCTTCGAACCGGCATCGACCGAATTTCCGCGATGGCCCACCGCCTCGGGATGGGGACGGAACTCGACATCGACATTCCAGGGCAACGCATTGGGCAGGTCCCGACCAAAGACTGGCGGGTCAGTAAAGGCCATCCCTGGCAACTTGGCGATACCGTCGTCAGCGGCATTGGCCAGGGCTACATTATCGTTTCGCCCCTGCAATTGGCGACATACGCCGCCCGCGTCGCTACCGGCCGAGCGGTACAACCCCATTTTACTCGCCGGATCGCCGGCGCCATGCAACCGGGGTCACAACCCGATGATTGGCCGGACCTCGGGGTTCCCGACCCAATGCTTCAGGCGGTGAGAGGTGGTATGTTCGCGGTCGTGAACGAGCCCGGCGGTACCGCACCCAAAGCTCGTCTCGCCGGCCCGCTCCAACTCGCTGGAAAAACCGGCTCGTCCCAGGTCAGGCGTGTCTCGCGACAGCAGCGAGAAAGCGGCACGTTCGACAGCAAAAATCTGCCTTGGGAATTCCGCCCCCACGCGCTTTTCGTCGCTTACGCACCCTACGACCAACCGAAATACGCACTATCGGTCGTGGTTGAGCACGGCAACGCAGGCGGCGCGGCGGCGGCTCCTTTGGCGCGTGACATCATGACCGATGTCCTTCGTCGCGATCCGGCCAGCCGCCAGGACGGCGAGCCGGCACAAGTCGCGGAAGCAAAGTCGTGATCTTCGCCGGAGCAGCATCAGATGATTGAACGGCGACTCTGGCGGGAAAGCTCACACGATCTCACCGGGAAGATCTTCCGCATCAATTGGCTGTTCGTGATCTTGCTTTGCGGGTTGGCGACGGTTGGATATATCGCCCTTTACAGCGCTGCGGGCGGTTCACCTGAACCATATGCGACAAGGCATATTGAGCGGTTCGCGTTTGGGTTGCTGCTGATGGTGTGCATCGCGCTGGTGGATATCCGTTTCATCGCCAGGTTTTCCTGGGTCGCTTATGCCCTCGGCGTCGCGCTTCTGGTCCTGGTTTTGAAAATTGGCCATGTCGGCAAAGGCGCTCAACGATGGCTGGATCTGGGTGGACAACAGATTCAACCGTCCGAACTCATGAAGCTTGGCTTGATTCTCGCGCTGGCGGCGTGGTTTCACCGCGCTACGTGGGAGCGAATGGGTAATCCTCTGTTTTTGCTTCCCCCGCTCATAGCGATCCTGATCCCCGTTGGATTGATCCTTAAGGAGCCGAATCTCGGCACCGCGATGATTACCGTGATGCTGGGTGGGGCGATGTTTTTCGCGGCGGGCGTCAGATGGTGGAAGTTCGCCCTCGTCGTGATCCCGGTTCCGTTCGCTGCCCGTTTTGTCTATCAGCACCTTCACGAATATCAGCGCGCGCGCATCGATACCTTCATGAACCCGGAAAGCGACCCCTTGGGCGCCGGCTACAACATCATTCAGTCCAAGATCGCTCTGGGCTCCGGGGGCTTGTGGGGCAAAGGATACCTCCAGGGCACCCAGGGGCATCTGGATTTCCTGCCTGAAAAGCAAACCGATTTCATATTCACGATGATCGGTGAGGAATTCGGACTGGTCGGTGCTATCGCGGTGATGACCCTGCTGGTCCTGATCATTTGGGCCGCGCTGCTTGTCGGACTGCGGTGCAAACACCAATATGGCCGACTGGTCGCGTTCGGCATCGCATGTAATTTCTTCTTTTACTGCTTCGTGAACATCGCGATGGTCATGGGCGTCATCCCAGTGGGCGGTGTGCCATTACCGCTGATTTCGCATGGTGGTTCGGCGATGATCACCATGATGGTCGCATTCGGTATTCTGATGTCGGTTCAGGTGCATCGTGATGTGGAATTCCCCAACACCGACCGGGATTGATCAATTAACGCCGCGACTGCTTCAGGTTTACCGGCGAACAAGCTACGCGGTGAATAACGTCGTGGTCAGGATTGGACGCCGTTCTCCCGCGTTGGACAGCTTGTTAGCCAAATACGGCGCGACTGTCGGCGTGTTCATTACCGCGTGGAACCATCGCTCCCGCCTGAAGCCACCGCGCTGGAATGAGCGTTTGCAGGACCGGTTAAGGCAACGTTTGCGCCACCAGGTCACTCTGCCCGCGGTCGGGTCATGGCGTTGATGGCGGGAAGATCATGTTCTCGCTCTCGCGGACCCACGTTTGGTCTTACGAATTTCGCGCTATTTCCGGCAACTCGCCGTGGTGATCGTCAGGCGCGGTCAGGCGGCTGCTCTGACCACCAGCTTGCCGACGTTCTCGCCACGGAACAACATTCCCAGCGCGTTCGGCGCATTCTCCAGACCATCGACGATATGAAGCTTTTGCCGCAAACGACCGTCACGAATTTGCGCCGATAACCAAACGCGCGCCTCCTGATATCGATCGTGATAGTCAAATACCAGGAAACTTCGAATGGTGACTCGCTTGCCGCCGGTCATGCCTAAATTACGAATGCCATAGGGCTCCGCCGCCACCGTTTGAGAGATACGCCCGCAAAGTGCGATCCGCGCGTCCGGCCGGAGGTTGGCGAGCGCCGCGTCCAGCGTCGGGCCCCCGACATTGTCAAAATAAACATCGACCCCTTCGGGGCATTCACGCCTGATCGCCGCCGTCAGGTCGACCTCTGATTTGTAATCGATCACGCCATGTACGCTGAGCGTTTGCTGGAGGAAGCGGCATTTCTCTTCGCCTCCGGCGATGCCAATAACACGACATGCGTCAATCAAGCCGATCTGGGCCGCGATTTGCCCAACGCCCCCCGCCGCTGCCGATACCAGTAAGGTTTCTCCTGGTCGTAACGAACCGATATCGCGGATCCCAAAATACGCCGTCAGCGCCGACGTTCCGAGCGGCCCCATCCAGTCCTCGACCGAGCCCATCGAAAGATCGAGTTTTTGGGTTTCGCGTCCTCGTAGCAACGGGTGCGATTGCCAGCCGGTTCGTCCCTGAACCAGATCGCCGACCGAAAATCCGTCAGCCTTGCTTTGAAGGACGCGACCAATGCCGCCGGCTCGCATCACGTCGCCGATCGCGACCGCGCGCGTATAGCCGGAAGCATCGGCGATCCAACTCCGCATGGCGGGGTCGATCGAAATATACATGGTCTCAACGAGCAACTCGCCAGGATCGAGCGGCCGGACCGCCACAACGTCCTCACTGAATTCGCTCGGACCCGGGATACCGGCAGGCCGCGACTTCAAAGTAATCCGCCGGTTCATCATGGTTCCATCCTCCCTGTCTCGGCTTTCCATTGAAGCAGGGTTGTGGCCGCCATACCAGGTTGTCCTGAAAATCGCCTTGGGCACGAGAGCCATAACGGACCAGGCGCCCGAAATTCCCCACCTCGACAGTCTCCCCCCGCAAGCGGCATGCTGACTCCAGTAGCTTCGAATGATGGGTAGGGAACATGAGCGATCAATCGCCACCGGTGGTCGAAATAGCATCCGGCAAGCTTCGTGGTACGACCATTGAAGGGGTCGCGGCGTTTAAAGCCATTCCTTACGCCGCGCCTCCAACAGGCACCCGTCGCTTCCTGCCACCACGCGAACCGGAGGCCTGGTCAGGCGTGCGAGACGCGACCGCGTATTCTGGGCGCGCACCACAGGCCGGATTACGGACCGGCACGCGCCCCGAACTCGAAACGTTTTCCGGTGCGCCCGACACGTCGCCAGATTCCGAAGATTGCCTCACCTTGCATGTCTGGTCGCCCAATGTGGGCGATGGCGGGCGACGGCCGGTAATGGTGTGGCTGCACGGGGGCGCGTTTTCCTATGGCAGCGCGAATTCTGATCGCCTCCGGGGCAGTCGCCTGGCGAAACAGGGCGATGTCGTTGTTGTCACGGTCAACCATCGTCTCAACATTTTCGGACATCTTGACCTGTCGGAAACTGGCGGGCCCGCCTTTGCCCAGTCTGGAAACGCGGGTGTGCTCGATCTGCTCGCAGCCCTGAAATGGGTACGCACCAATATCGATCGCTTCGGCGGCGATCCGGAGAACGTAACGATTTTTGGTGAGTCGGGTGGCGGCGGGAAAGTCAGCACGCTGCTCGCCATGCCAACCGCCGCCGGCCTTTTCCATCGCGCGATTATACAAAGTGGCGCGGCCGTTCGGCTGCGCACGAAAGAACGGTCGTTGAAACTGACCGAACTCGTTCTTCAGGAACTCGGCATTACCAGCGCCGCGGTCGAGCAACTGCGGACGCTCTCAGTCACACGCCTGTTGTCCGCGATCAAACCGGCCGAGCGGGCGCTCGGTCCGTCCCCATATCGGCTGTTCGATCGTTACCCTTTCGGGCCCGTCGTGGACGGAGATGTGCTACCCGCCCATCCCTTCGATTCCGAGGCACCCGATATCATGGGCGATATTCCGCTCATCATCGGTGACATGAAGGACGAAACCGCCAGCTTCCTCGCGCCGGACGACCTCGTCTGGCATCGAACATTGACCGAAGCACAAATGGTCGAGAGGGTCCACGCGATCGCCGGTGATCACACGAGTCGCGTCGTGGAGATGTACCGTCGCATCCACCCGAATGCCAGCCCGGCGGACCGACTGATCGCGACAACAACCGATGCCAATTTCCGTATTCGATCCTTGGTACTCGCCCAGAGGCGCGCAGCCAAAGCCACCGCGCCAGTTTGGATGTATTCATTCAATTGGGAAACACCCTTGCATGACGGCAAAATGAAAGCACCTCATGCGATGGATGTACCGTTTACGTTCGACACGATCGACCTGACCAATGCGACTGACGGAAGCGAGACAGCTTTTCGGTTGGCCAAAACGATGTCTGGCGCATGGGCAGCCTTCGCGAGACACGGCGTGCCGAATCACGCGTCGCTTCCTCATTGGCCGCCCTATCGGGTTCCAGATCGTTCCACGTTGATTTTCGACGCGGTTTGCCGCATTGAAAACGACCCCGGCGGCGAAACGCGTGCGTTATGGCAAGACATCATCGGAGCGCATTAATGCGAGTCGGAAGAAACCCGCCGAGGACACGCATCCCAAATGGATACGGCCGCGACAAATAACCGGTCGGCGCAGCTTCATCACCAACCTTCACGACCGAGGGCCCCAATCTCAAGAAAGGTCAAAGCCCATGCGGGCCATTGTAAACACGCCGGGTGGACCGGCACCTGTCGGATTACGCGACGTTCCCGAACCGAACGTCGGACCAAATGACACGCTTGTCTCGGTGCGGAGTTTTTCGCTCAACCGCGGCGAACTGAGATCGTTCGCGAACAACGAGGCGGGATGGATTCCCGGTCAGGACATTAGCGGTGTTGTTCTGCGGCAAGCCGCCAATGGGCTTGGTCCCCCACCTGGCGCACGCGTCGTCGCGCTTACCGATGAATTCGGCTGGGCCGAACGGGTCGCCGTCTCCACCCACCGTATCGTTCCACTTCCCGACAATGTGAGTTTCGCCCAGGCCGCCACTCTACCGGTCGCGGGATTGACGGCCTTGCGATGCGTAAGATTGGGGGGCGCCCTCGTGGGGCGGCGAGTGCTGATCACCGGTGCGGCGGGCGGTGTCGGTACTCTCGCGATTCAGATCGCGGCACATTCCGGCGCCCATGTCACCGCCGTTGTCAGAGACCCCCATCGCGCGGCGGGATTGATTGAACTCGGCGCGAAAGACATCGTTTACGGCACGGAAAGCGCGACCGGGCGATACTCCCTGATTCTGGAATCCGAGGGTGGAGACTCGCTACCCGAGGCAGTGAAGCACATCGAACCGAATGGTACCGTGGTCGTTTACGGAAATTCGTCGGCTCAGACTTCAACCCTCAGCTTCCAGGATTTCAGAATGGCGCAGAACGCGCGCATCCAAAGCTTCTTCTATTTTACCTCTGGACCGGAGGAGATGTTCGCGCCGGATCTCACCCTTCTCGTCACCCTCGTCGCGAACGGAAAGCTCCGCCCGGTAATCGGGATCGAGCAAAACTGGGCTGAGATCTCCACTGTCGCCGAATTGTTGCGCGATCGCCAGGTGTCTGGAAAAGCCGTGTTGACAACAGGAGGCCCATGAATGGAGGCCGATTATATCGTTGTCGGCGCCGGCTCGGCCGGCTGCGTGGTGGCGGCGCGCCTGTCCGAGACGGGTGCGAAGGTGATCCTCCTGGAAGCCGGCCCGCGGGACACGTCGCCCTGGATTCATATCCCGGCTGGCATGCTGAAGTTGTTGTACCATCCCGTCGTGAACTGGAATTATAGCGCTGAAGGTACGGCGGGCAGTGGCGGGCGACGCATCCATTGGCCACGGGGAAAGACACTCGGAGGATCGAGTTCAATAAACGGCATGCTTTATGTGCGTGGTAACCCCGCCGACTACGATGGTTGGGCGCAAATGGGCTGCCGCGGTTGGAGCTTTGACGATGTGCTGCCATTCTTTCGCAAGTCGGAAGACTACAAGCAGGGCGGCGATCCAGAAGTTCGGGGCCACGAAGGCCCACTGAAAGTTGAGGACTACCGCACAATTCTTCCACTGACGCATCGTTTTGTCGAAGGCGCTCAGCAAGCCGGATATAAGTTCAGCAAGGATCTGAACGGCCGGGTTCAGGAAGGCGTCGGGTATTCTCAGATGACTCGAAAGGGCAAATGGCGAGGCTCGACCGCGCAGACCTTCCTGAAAGAGGCGCATGGCCGCGCGAACCTTATGATCCTGACCAACGCACTGGCATCGCGATTGTTGTTCGACGGACGTAGATGTGTCGGCGTGGCCTTCCAGGAAAACGGAAAACTCAACGAGGCTCGCGCACTGAAGGAGGTTATTTTATGCGGCGGCGCGATAAACTCTCCTCATCTCTTACAGATATCCGGTATTGGACCCGCCGAACACTTAAGTACCATTGGCGTTCCTATCGTGCATGACCTTGCCGGCGTCGGGATGAACTTGCAGGATCATTACGTTGCCCGCGTCTCGCACAGGGTCAAAGGCTCGATTTCGATCAACAAACTGGCGCGCGGACTTCGCCTGACGAGGGAGATAGCCCGCTTCTTCCTGGAGGGTCGCGGGGCGCTGACCTTCGGTGTGACGACAGCGCAGGTGTTCTGTCGGTCCACTCCTGAAAGATCGAGTCCTGATCTACAACTATTGTTTACACCAGCAAGTTATGATCCTACGAAATTTGGCGCGCTTGAACGCGAAGACGGAATGACCGTCGCTGTTTGCCCAGTACGGCCAGACAGTCGCGGTACAATCATGGCAAAAAGTCCCGATCCCACCGCCGCGCCAATTATTACCCCGAATTACCTCTCGGACCCGGGTGACGCGCGCGTCCTGCTCGCTGGCATCCGGTTTACCAGAGAGATCTTCGCGACAGCAGCCATTGCACAACACAGCGTCGTTGAAACATTGCCCGGACCCGGCGTACGTAGCGATGATGAATTGATCGAATACGCACGCGGTTTCGGAAACACAATCTACCACCCGGTCGGGACCTGTCGAATGGGCCAGGGGCCCGCGGCAGTGGTTGACGAAAGACTGCGCGTCCATGGCATTGCCGGACTTCGGGTAATCGACGCTTCGGTTATGCCAACTCTGACCACTGGAAACACCAACGCCCCAACGATCATGATCGGCGAAAAGGGTGCAGCGATGATACGCGAGGATTCAGGCGCCCATCGTTGATCTGATGCGTCACCAGCGGTCGCCTCGCTATTTTGGCATCACGATACGCCGCCCACATCCCTTTGGTGGTTCCGTCGGCGCGAACCTGGCAACCGCCCCCTCCAGAGCCAATCGCCGTTCGTCCGGGAAAGGCGCCACGCGGCGGAGTCGCATGTCGATATGAAGTGCCATCAACTCCTGGATCGCGGATCGCTCACCACTCTCAACGTGGAACATCTCATGGAAGTAATGCACTCGTTTGGCGTCAATGCCTAACAACCACGTATGAACGCGCAAGCGATCACCCAGACGCACTTCGCGCTCATAGACTGTATGGGTCTCGACGGTGAAGCAGGAATTGCCAGTTGCTTCCCGGTAGGCATCGCCAATGCCGAGCGTCGCGTACAGCTTGTCCGTCGCGAAGTCGAAGACCACGACGTAATAGGCGAGGTTCAGGTGGCCGTTGGAATCGATCCACTCCGGCCGAACAACGTCCTCATATTCGATGACATGGCTGCTCATTGTGCATCGCACCTTGTTGCGGCGACCGCGCTCAGTCAAGTTGCTTTTGGAATTGAGCAAGCGTCAACAGGGTCGCCAACACGCCATGCACGGCATCGACAAGCTGAGGCCAGCGTCGCGGGGTCTTGCGATCACCACGATCGCTCTTGGCACTGCGATTTCGACGCTCGCCAACACCATTACCTCAATCGCGCTGCCGACAATGGCCAACGACCTGGGCGCCTCGCCTTCATCGTCGATCTGGATCGTGAATGCCTATCAACTCGTGGTCACAGTCAGTTTGCTACCGCTCGCGTCCCTGGGTGACATTTACGGCTACCGGATCGTTTATTTGTCCGGGCTATCCTTATTCACGTTGGCGTCGTTCTGTTGCGGCTTCGCCGATTCCCTGCCTCTGCTGGTGGCTTTTCGAGCAGCCCAGGCGCTCGGTGCCGCGGGGATCATGAGCGTCAATTCAGCGTTGGTCCGGCTTGTATTCCCACCGGAACGTTTGGGAGCCGGTATGTCGGTGATGACGCTGACGGTCGCTGTCTGCTCGGCGGCCGGCCCATCGGTCGCGGCCGCGATCTTGTCGGTCGCGGCGTGGCAATGGCTGTTCCTGGCGAACGTGCCATTGGGGTTGGCGGCGATCTTGTTGGCATGGCATTCCGCTCCAGGCAATGCGCCGGCGGGTCATCGGTTCGACAAGATAAGCGCTATCCTCAATGCGCTCACATTCGGTCTCATGCTATTTGGTTTCGACGGCCTGGCACACGGGGCCGAACCGATCGTCATCGCCACCGAGTTGGGTGTTGGCGTTCTCGCCGGCTTCGCCTTTGTCCGCCGGCAAAAGGGTCTCGCGGCACCCATGTTGCCGGTCGATCTGTTCCGGCTCCCGGCATTCGCGCTATCGATCGCTACGTCAATCTGCTCTTACGCGGCGCAGACCATCGCCCAGATCTCTCTTCCGTTCTATTTTCAGATCTCTGGCGGTGTCTCGCAATCCATGGTCGGATTGATGCTGACGCCATGGCCCGCGGTGATCATGATCGTCGCACCCGTATCAGGGCGTTTATCCGACCGCTATTCAGCGGGCCTTTTGTGTGGTGTAGGCCTCGCGATTTTGACGGTCGGCCTGATACTGATGCGCCAGATCGCGCCCGACGCGCGGCTCGAGGATGTCGCGTGGCGCATGGCGATATGCGGGATCGGTTTCGGCTTCTTCCAGTCACCTAACGTTCGCGCGATCGTCGCCGCCGCACCACGAAATCGCAGCGGCGTGGCCAGCGGCATGATGTCGACCGCGCGCCTGATTGGCCAAACGATCGGAGGCGTAACGGTCGCGATGATATTTGGTTTCACCCACGGCGACATCACGAGCGGATCCCGGCTCGCCCTATCGACGGCGGCGATTGCATCCGCCGCCGCGTGTGTCCTGAGCTTCCTAAGATTGCGGTAGCAAACCCGAATCGGAGCGGCGTCCCTCTCAGGCGGCCTCCGCCAACTGCCTGGGCCGGTATATGGCGATATGGGTCACGCGAGCGATCGGTTTCGTTTCGTTCGCAATCACCAGCGCGTCGATCTCGACCCATTTATGGCCCTTGTGCTCATAGTTCTTCGTGACGCACGCACGAACATTCAACGTATCGCCGACGCGAGCCACCCCATGGTTCTGTACCGTGCTTCCCATATGCATCCACGCCGGCAGGATGACGTTGTGCGTCAAAGCCCAGTTGCAGCAGCGCAAAATCGTTCCGGGATGAACGATC
Source organism: Acetobacteraceae bacterium (assembly GCA_003164305.1). The sequence continues at coordinate 10,442 of PLSZ01000586.1, read as the reverse complement.
CCTTCTCGCAGATAGAGCGGATCGGTTTCACGGGTATCAGCGATATCCTGCTTTTGATAGTCGGGAGTAACCGTCAATGGATTCATTCCAAGCCAATCACCGATCTTCAGCGATTGTTCGTCCGCGGTAACGCGATCGACACGAGGCGCAACCGACCTGAAATCCGCACCATTCGGCACTGCTGGAGCGGTGTCTGGGAGAGTTGCTCGACCAGTTGCGCAAAGCACGCCTCCGCTATCGACCTGGAGTGACAGACCGTTGCCATCCTCCAGCGCAGTTATTTCAGCGATATCGCCTTCGTATACAGGCTTACCAAATCTTGCCTCACCAGTGCCACGCTCAAGCCACGCCTGACCCCATCGCTGCACAGGCATGTGCGACATATAGGCATAGACGTGGACACCACCCACCAATCCACCTTTGAAGCCAAATCGCTGCGCCGTCGCATCGTCGTGGATCTTATTCTCCGAAGCTTTCGCGGTATTATAGGCGGATACGTGATAGGGCGGCATGGCGGACATAAGAAACTCTCCTGCCACCCGCGACGGAAGGCGGATGGCGCTGACAGGAACGCTCGAATCAATTCAATGCGAACAGACCAACTTCATAACCCGGAACGAAGTTACGGTTGTTCATGTCCGGATTGCGATTGACGAACACACGATTGAACATCGGATGCCGCATGCTTCGGGTTTCATGCTCAATCCGGAACAGTGGCTTGTTCGTATCGACATCGACGATGTCGAGGAATCGGTACTGATGTTGATCGCTTTCCTCTGAAATCAGGCCGCGTTCAAGCAACTTCTTGTGTGGCCCAGAGAAATCCGCCAGCGTGATCTGAATGTGGTGACCGTCATACTCCGGCAGTTCCGCCTTCGTTTCGCGATAGGTCACTTTGCATTCGCCGGAGCAGGACGCCCAGGCGTAGGCGCCTCGCTCATCCTGGGCGACCCCGGATATGCCTCCGAGAATCTCCTTGTAGAACCGGGCGATCGCGTTCAGATCGGTACCCTCGGGGATGTCGAACTCAACGTATGGCATCCCAACACGCATCGGGCCGAATCGCGCTGGGTCCGGCGAATGCACACGGATTCGGTTGCCCCACGGGCAGGTCGTTTCGACAACGTCGCCGGCCTCGCGATAGCTGAACTCGGTGCCTTCGAGGAATTTTTGTGCGTAATGCAAGCGTTTCAGAAGTGCTTCCAGGTCCGGCAGAACCAGCGCCGTGGTGCCGCGCACCACCTGCTTGCCCCGGGTCGGCAGATGGAATTGACCTCTGCCGACATTGACCCACATGTTTTCCAGCCCCGCCATGAGGTAGGGATCCCGGGTCAGCCCAAGCCCCATGATGTAATAGGCGGTCGCGATGGCCTGGTCGGGAACGGTCACGTTCACGTGGCCGAGCTCGACAATGTTCCCGAGGTCCTCGACAGTCCGGTCAAACTGTGGTGCCGTCGCCATATCGTTCATTCCTGGATCCTCATTTTCCGAAGTTTGTTGGTCTCCACCACGATACTCTGGAACCGGCACGAGGTCCATTGTCAGGCGGCGGGTGGAACTCCCGCCGCCGACAGTGCCGCCTGTTGCCGAGCGGCCAACGCAGCCTCATCGAAGTCTTCGATCAACCCCTGGAACAGACGGCTCCAGTTGAGCTCCGCCCGGAGCCGCAGGAACACGCCACCAAGCCCGATCGCCGACCGATCCATCAGGACGAACTCTCGAGGCGGTTTGACCCCGCCCGTTCGCTTCAGACCGGCATGGACCTTTTCGGCCACCGCCCGCCCGAACCGCGGATCGTCGGTTTCCTGAATCCTGCGAACCCGATCTTGCGTCAGCGGCTCGTACAGGAACCGAGCCCAAAGGTTCAGGACGTCCATTTTTTCCTGCGACAGATCGGAGAAGCCCCAGGTCCTATATGCCTGATACGACTTCGCATCATCGTTGTCCCGAACGGCTTCGTAAAGGTCGATGACGCCCCTGACAAAGCTCGGGTCGAACACGCGGATCGCGCCGAAATCCAGCAGGTTCACCGATCCATCCGGCCGCACCTGATAATTGCCCATGTGCGGGTCGCCATGAATCACCCCATATCGATAGAACGGCACGTACCAGGCGCGGAACAAAGCCTCCGCGATCTGATTCCGCTCCTCCTGAGGCGGATCTTCCGACAGGCGCTGCATCAGAGGGCGACCATCCAGCCACGTCATGGTCAGCAAACGCCGCGTGCAGTACCCAGAAACCGGAGTGGGGATATGCACAGTCGGATGCTCCGCGAGCATCAGCCCGTAGAGCCGCATTTGTGCCGCCTCTCGCTCATAATCGAGCTCCTCCCGGAGGCGTTCGGTAAGTTCCTTATAAATTTCGTCCTGGTGAATCGCGTTGTCCATTCGATGATAAATAGCCATCGCAAGACGCAGCTGCCGCAGATCCGCTTCAACCGTACTGGGCATGTCCGGATATTGCAGCTTGCACGCGACTTCGCGCCCATCGGGCAACGTCGCCCGGTGCACCTGCCCTAACGACGCCGCGGCGGAGGCGGTTTGAGAAAACGCCGTGAATCGAGAACGCCAGTCTGGTCCAAGCTCACTCGCCATTCGACGGCGAACAAAATTCCATCCCATCGCGGGAGCGTTTGATTGAAGTTGGGCCAATTCCTCGGCGTACTCAACCGGCAACGCGTCCGGCACCGTCGACAAAAACTGGGCCACTTTCATCAGGGGCCCCTTCAGTCCACCCAGAATCGTCCTGAGATCTTCGGCATGAGCCGCGCGGTCGGTTCGGATGCCGAACATGCGTTCGCCCGCCATTCGCGCGGCGATACCGCCGACAGCGCCTGACGTGCGAGCCATCCGGCGGAGTTCGCCGAGAAAATTACTGCCGGACATTGTCGCTCAAAGCCACACCATCAAGTTCATGTCATCGCCTCGAGTTCATCAATAAAACCTGAAATCACATCCAGCCCTTTTGTCCAAAACGACGGATCGGACGCATCCAGACCAAATGGCGCGAGCAACTCTTTGTGACGCCGCGTTCCGCCCGCTCGAAGCATGTCCAGATACTTCGCCTGAAATCCCGGGTGACCTGACTGAAACACGGAATAAAGCGCGTTCACCAAACAATCACCAAACGCATAAGCGTAGACATAGAATGGCGAATGCACGAAATGCGGCACATAAGCCCAAAATACGTTATACTCCGGAGAGAAATCAAAGGCCGGTCCGAGGCTTTCAGTTTGAATATCCCGCCAGATCTCACCGATCCGATCGGGCAACAGCTCGCCGCTCCGGCGCTCTTCATGGACCCGTGTCTCAAAGCGATAGAACGCGATCTGCCGCACCACGGTATTGAGCATATCCTCTACCTTGGAGGTCAGCATAAACCGCCTTTGCTCCGGACTGGCTGAACCGAGCAAGGCACGGAATGTCAACATTTCCCCGAACACGCTCGCCGTCTCCGCGAGCGTGAGCGGTGTACTGGCCATGAGATAGCCCTGCCGGCCCGCGAGGACCTGATGCACCCCGTGCCCAAGTTCATGCGCCAGTGTCATCACATCGCGGGTACGACCATGGTAGTTCAGTAATAAATATGGGTGCACGGATGGCACCGTCGGATGCGCGAATGCACCGCCTGCCTTTCCTTCCCGCGGCGGCACATCGATCCATGGCTTATCGAAGAATTGCCGGCCTATTCGGGCCAGGTCCGGGCTGAAAGCACCATATGCGCTCAACACCTGCTCGCGCGCGTCATCCCAACTGATCTTACGATCGTCATCACCCGGCAATGGCGCGTTGCGATCGTAGTGCGCCAACTTCGGCAACCCAAGCCACTTCGCTTTCATCGTGTAATATCGGTGAGAAAGCCGAGGATACGCGTCCACGACCGCTGTGACGAGCGCATCCACCACCTCATCTTCGACCATATTCGAACGATTGCGATAGCTTCCAGGGCGCGGATACTTCCGCCACCGGTCGTTGGTTTCCTTGTCTTTCGCCTTGGTATTGGTGATCAGCGAAAACAGCCGAATTTTTTCATTGAAGGCGGCTCCAATCGCCTCGCCCGCCTGCTGTCGAATGGAACGGTCTGACGCGGATAATTTTTCCAGCGCGGCATTCACGGTCAATGACTGGTCCGCGACCGGGATCCTCATCCCCGCGACGGTTTCATCGAATAAGCGACTCCACGCGGCCTGTCCGGTGACATCCTGATCGTGCAGTAGGGCCTCGAGTTCATCGGAGAGCTGATGCGGCCGAAACAGCCTCAGGTCGCGAATCCATGGCTTGTACCGTCGCGCTCTTTCGTCCGCCGTCAGATCACGTTCCAACGTCGCATCGTCGATGCGATTGATCTCCAGAGTGAAGAAGACCAGGTGACTGCTGATGTCAGTCACCCGCTCGCTCATGGTTTGGTAAAATTGCCCGTAAACCGAGTTGGAACTGTCACCAGAAAACAGCAACTGGGCGTATGACATGATCCGGCCCAGAATCTCTTCGATCCGCTCGTACTCTTCGATCGCGGTCGCCAACACGGCTCCAGACGAAGATGCGAGCTTTCCCACATAGCGATCCTTGAATGCCCGGGCCGAAGCGTCCGCCTCGGCCAGGTCCGCCTGGAGCGCCGGACTATCCGGAGCCGCGTAAAGGTCGGACAAGTCCCAGACCGGCAGGGTCGCCTGAGCTTTCGTGGCTTCGGACATAGCGACGTGGTTCCCTCGGCTGCTGCGTTCCCGACAGATGTAGGGTAGGAACCCCCCAGGTCAAAGGTGTGCCACCTGACCAATCCGCGTTGGGGAGAATTCGTGGAGAGCTATCCGACATGGCCGAACCTGGCCACGATGATGTTCGATCTGGCCAAAAAGTGGCCTCACAAGGCGCTCTTTCGCGCTTATCGCGACAACTCCTGGCACAGTACCACCTGGGAAGAATTTGGGCGGATGGCCGCCTCGTGCGCCCGTCACCTTCGGGCGCTGGGAGTGGCGCCTGGCGAACGGGTGGTGATTTGCGCGGAGAATCGCCCGGATTATCCGATCGCGGAAGTCGCCTTGATGGCCATCCGCGCCGTGCCGGTGCCCACGTACACAACCAACACGGTTGATGATCTCGCGCATGTCCTGCGTGACTCGGGCGCGCGGGCGGCGATTGTCTCCTCTGGAAGCCTCGCGGAACGGCTTCGACTCGCAGCAGACAAAACGGGCGGCTTGGATCACTTGCTGGAAATGGGAAGCGACCGCTGGACCAGCATGCTCGCCGACACGATGCCGGCCGACGATCTGATCCGCGATGCGGCGGTAATCCCATCCACCGCGATGGCCTGTTTGATTTACACCTCCGGGACAGGCGGGGCGCCCAGGGGCGTGATGCTGCCGCACCGATGCATTCTATCGAATTGCCGAGGTGCCTTCGATCTTGTACGGCCTTTGCACCTTAAAAACGAAATCTACCTGTCCTATCTTCCGCTCTCGCATAGCTACGAACACACCGTCGGAAACTTCTTCTTCGCCAGCCTTGGCTCCGAAATCGTCTATTCACGTGGCGTGGAGCACCTCGCGGCCGACATGCTCACGATCCGTCCGACAATTTTGACTGCTGTGCCTCGAGTACTCGAAGTCATTCGCGCCCGCGTTCTATCGCAGGTCGCGCGCCAGCCGCGATGGAAACAGCACCTCTTCAATCGGGCAATCGACATCGGCCAGAAGCGAGTGGACGGAATCGCCTTATCGCTGACCGACCAGGTGATTGATCCGGTCCTTCAACGCCTCGTGCGCGCCAAAATTCTTGCTCGGTTCGGCGGCCGTCTCAGGGCAGCGGTCTCCGGCGGCGCGCGACTTGAACCTGATGTTGGCCGTTTCTTCCTGGCGCTCGGACTGACCCTCTTGCAAGGTTATGGCCAAACAGAGGCTGGACCGGTGATCAGCGCGACCCGGCCGGATTCAATCCGGATCGATACGGTCGGGCCGCCGCTTCTCGGCGTCGAATTGCGCCTCGCCAACGACGGCGAAATTCTTGTCAACGGCGATTTGGTCATGGACGGTTATTGGGGCCGGCCCGCGGACACCGCCTTGGCGATTCAGGACGGCTGGCTGCATACCGGCGACATCGGTGTGATCGACCAGAACGGTAACTTGCGGATCACGGACCGAAAGAAGGATATGATCGTGCTATCCGGGGGTGAAAATGTCTCTCCGGCCAAAATCGAAGGGATGTTGATGGCCGAGCCGGAGATCGCTCAAGCCGTGGTGGCCGGCGACGGACGCTCGGGGCTTACCGCCTTGCTGGTACCGGCGGAGGGTCATGATGAGGTGACGGTCGCGCTGGCGATCACCCGCACCAATCACCGACTTTCGGTCACCGAAAGAATTCGCCGGCACGCCGTGGTACCAGCTTTTACGGTAGAGAACGGATTGCTGACGCCGACGCAAAAAATCCGCCGGCTGCTGGTCATCCGCGCGAACCACGATGTGCTGGCCCGGTTGCACGGGTAGCGCCATTCAGCCTCACATCCCCAGCGCCCGCCGGTAGACATCGAGAAGCGTTTCCAACTCCTCAACCTCGGCCGCTTCCTGTTTCCGGATGCGAATCAGCTGCCGCAGCGCCTTAACGTCGAAGCCAGCGGACTTCGCCTCGGAGTAGATATCCTTAATATCCGCGCCGAGCGCCTTGCGCTCTTCCTCGAGCCGCTCGATCCGATCGACGATACTCCGCAGCCGTTCAGCGGCGACGCCTCCCGTATTCAGCTCTTCGCGGTCTACCGGCTTCGCCGCCATGCGTCCCCCCTCCCCGTCCTGGAAAGCGCGCGGGGATAGCGGGCCGGGGGGAGCCGGTCAATGACCGGGATGCGATTTCGCCAACCCGGCCTTTTGCTCCTGGGTCGCCTCCTTCTGATATTTCGCCTGCCATTCCTTATAGGGCATCCCATAGACAATCTCGCGCGCGTCAGGATCGCTGAGGCCCAGCCCCTTCGCCTCGGCCGCTTCCCGGTACCAGCGGCTGAGACAATTCCGGCAGAAACCGGCCAGGTTCATCAGGTCGATATTCTGCACGTCGGTCCGCTCGCGCAGATGTTCCACCAGTCGGCGAAAGGCCGCTGCCTCCAGCTCAGTTTGCGTAGCGGTGTCGGGTTTGGGGTCGGGCATGGTGTTCCTCCTGTCCTCACGGCTAAGTTGGTGCCGACGGTCACGATCCGCCATAGTTTCGCCGCGTCCAGTGGGAGATAGCAAGCGATGAACTGGGACGACGCGCGAGCCCGCGCGGCCCTGCGCCGCCTTTTCGACACCGCGGTGGCAGCGGCGGATCCACGTCACGTGCTGGCCGCGCATTTGCCGGCAAAACCAACCAGCGGACGATGCATCGTCGTCGGCGGCGGCAAGTCTGCCGCGGTCATGGCCGCCGCGCTGGAAGATGCCTGGCCGGACGTCATCCTCGAAGGCACCGTGGTGACCCGCTATGGCCACGCGGTTCCAACTCGCAGGATCGAGGTGATCGAGGCATCGCATCCCGTGCCGGATGCCAACAGCGAACGAGGCGCCCGACGCCTGCTGGAACGTGTCAAAGGATTGACCGCGAACGACCTGGTGATCGCGCTCATGTCCGGCGGCGCGTCCGCGCTCCTCGCGGCCCCCGCGGCTGGCCTTTCGTTGGATGATAAGCAAAGCATCAATCGGGCGCTGCTGGCGAGCGGCGCGAATATCGTCGAAATGAATACGGTGCGGAAGCATTTGTCCGCGATCAAAGGGGGGCGGCTCGCCGCCGCCGCCGCTCCGGCGCGGGTCATCACGCTGGCGATCAGCGATGTCCCGGGCGACGATCCCGCCGTGATTGGATCGGGGCCGACCGTCCCCGATCCGACGACGTTCGCGGAAGCGCGCGACCTGATCAGGCGTTATGGGATTTCACCATCTCCCGCCATCACGGAGCGATTGCATCAGGATGCCGACGAAACGCCCAAACCCGGCAGCCTTCCGAACAACTCGTTTCGCTTGATCGCCACGCCGATGATGGCATTGCGCGCCGCGGCCGATCTGGCACGCGACATCGGTCTCAAACCGTTGATCCTCGGCGACGCGCTCGAAGGCGAGGCTCAGCAGGTTGGCATCGTCCATGCCGGCATCGCTCGCTCGATCCGCGGCCATGGCGAGCCGATCGGCACCCCGGCGGTGCTCCTATCCGGCGGCGAAACAACCGTCACCCTCGGGGTGAACGCGATCGGACGCGGCGGCCGCAACACCACATTCTTGCTCGGTGCCGCGTTGGCACTGAACGGCGCGGCGGGAGTCTGGGGGCTGGCCGGAGACACCGACGGAATTGACGGTATGGACGACATCGCCGGGGCCATCCTGGCTCCAGACACGCTGGCCCGCGTTAGAGCGAAGGGCTTCGACCCGCGCGGCCTGCTCGCGGCGCATGATAGCCATGGTTTTTTCGATGCCGTGGGTGATGCGATCCGCATCGGCCCCACGCTAACGAACGTCAACGATTTCCGCGCCATTCTGATCGCTTGAAGGACATTCCATGGCCGCCCGCCCAAAGCTACGCCGTCGCCGGCGTACGAAAATCATCGCCACGCTCGGACCGGCGAGCGCCACACCGGAAATCCTGGCGCGGCTATTTCAGGCCGGCGCCGACGTGTTCCGGCTGAATTTCTCCCACGGCACGCACGAAGATCACGCGCGGCGCTTCGCCATGATCCGGGAGATGGAAGAAAAATTCGACCGGCCAATCGGGATTCTGGCCGACGTTCAGGGGCCGAAATTGCGTGTCGGCCGCTTCTCAGGCGGGCGAGCCCATCTGCAGACCGGTCGGCCGTTCCGCCTGGATCTCAACGCCACCCCGGGCGATTCCAATCGCGTGAACCTGCCTCATCCCGAGATCATCGAGGCTGCCACCATTGGGGCGACGTTGTTAATCGACGACGGCAAGCTGCGACTAAGGGTCGTGCACAAGCGCGCCGACGCTCTGGAAACCGAGGTCGTGGTTGGCGGCGCCATTTCCGACAACAAAGGCGTGAACGTTCCGGATGTCGTGCTGCCAATCCCCGCGCTGACAGCGAAAGATCGTATCGATCTGGAGTTCGCCGTCAGTCACGGCGCGAACTACATTGGCCTGTCATTCGTGCAACGCGCCCAGGACGTGGCGGAAGCAAAAGAACTCATCGCCGGCCGGGCCTGGGCCATGGTCAAGCTGGAGAAACCACAGGCGCTGGACAACCTTGACGAAATTCTTGCCTTGTCAGACGCGGTCATGGTCGCGCGCGGCGATCTGGGCGTTGAACTTCCGCCTGAGGAAGTTCCTCTGGCGCAAAAGAGAATTGTTCGTCTGGCACGCCAACTCGGCAAACCGGTCGTCGTGGCGACGCAGATGCTGGAAAGCATGATGACCGCACCCGCGCCCACACGCGCGGAAGCTTCGGACGTGGCGACGGCGGTCTTCGATGGAGCGGACGCCGTCATGCTGTCCGGTGAAACCGCCGCCGGACAGTATCCGTATGAAGCTGTGAACATGATGGACCGCATCGTCGCCCGCGTGGAGCAAGACGCCGGATGGCGGTCCATGATCGACTCCTCACGCCCAGCGCCCGAGCACTCGGCGGCAGGCGCGATCGCCTCCGCCGCCGGCCATGTGGTGCATACGATTGGGGGGCGCGCCATCGTCGCATTCACGGCGTCCGGCAGCACCGCGCTAAGGGTCGCCCGCGAGCGTCCTGATTCACCGGTCATCGGTCTGACGCCTTTGCTGGATACCGCGCGTCGCATGGCGGTGATCTGGGGTGTTCACGCGGTCGTCGTGGCTGAGGTTCATTCCATGGGTGAAGCCGTCACGCGAGCGGCGAGGGTAGCCCTGACTGAAGGTTTCGCGTCCCACGGCGACGAAATCGTCGTCGTCGCCGGCGTCCCGTTCGGCCAGGCCGGAACCACCAACGCGCTACGAGTCGCGATGGTGAAATAATCAGAACTTCAGTGGAAACGAAGTCCGGTCTCCGCATCGAAGACATGGATATGCTCGGGCGGAAACCCGATGGTCAGAATCTCGCCCTCGGGTGCCTTGCCCGCGAGGCGGATCACCAGCGATGTCTCACCCGGCGCCGCCAACCGGCCGTGGACCAAGGTTTCTGAGCCCAACGGCTCAATAAGGTCGATGCGAAGTGGCACCCCATTGGGAACGAGTTGGATGTGCTCCGGCCGAATACCAATCGTAAGCGCTGTCCCCTCGTTGCCTGCGCGTCGTCCATCAATGAAATGCAGCAATGGGCCGGCATCCAGCCTCGCCGAACCACCGTTCTGGGTCAGCCGTGCCGGCAGAAAGTTCATCGCCGGTGCGCCGATGAACCCGGCAACGTAGGTGTCGGCCGGGTGTTCGAAAACTTCCATCGGTGTCGCCAACTGAGCGGGCCGGCCCTGGTGCAAAACCAGTAATCGATCGCCGAGGGTCATCGCCTCGACCTGATCGTGG
>PLSZ01000020.1 GCA_003164305.1 Acetobacteraceae bacterium | reverse complement strand
CCGCCGGCGTCGTCAAGCGCGCCGCGCGCAACAACCCGGAAAAGGCCGTGCCGCGCAAGGAGCGCAAGGCCAACGCCGAAGCCGCCGCTACAGCCGCCGCGGCTGCCGCCAAGAAGTAAGCGCAACGGCGCGCGACGGTGGCCGCACCGATTTGTGTCGCCCGGATCGGCGCCGCGCATGGCGTGCGCGGCGCGGTGAAACTGTGGACGTTTACCGAAGATCCGCTGGCGGTGCAGACTTACGGGCCGCTGATCACCAAGGACGGCAGCCGCCAATTCGAGGTGGCGACCGCGCGGGAAGCCAAAGGCCACCTGGTCGCGACGCTGAAAGGCGTCGCCACCCGCGAGGAGGCCGAACGCCTCAACGGCATCGAACTCTACGTGGCCCGCGACAAACTGCCGGCCACCGATGACGACGAATATTATCACGCCGACCTGATCGGGCTCGCCGCGGTCACCGCCGGCGACGCGCCGCTCGGCCGCGTCATCGCGATCCATAATTTCGGCGCCGGCGACATCATCGAAATCGCGCCACCGCACGGTCCGACCCTGCTGCTGCCCTTCACCAATGCCGTGGTGCCCACGGTCGATCTCGCCGCCGGACGCGTGGTGATCGAATTGCCCGAGGAGATCGAGGGCGACGGGGATGACAGCACCGATTCGTGATCAGGCCGCTGCCGGCCTCACCGACATCCAGTCGTCATAAAAATGGATCGCGGCGGCGCGGGTCAGCCCGCAAAATCGCTTGCGTTCAATTTTTGGCTCGGGCACGCTTTGGTTGCCTCACCCCCACGCCGTCGAGCGCAATTCGCGATCCGCCGCTCGATGCCACACCCCAAGAGAGCTTCCATGTTGCGCTACGCTTTCCTCGCGGTCGTCGGTCTGTTCGCGGCGATGGGGCCACTGCGTGCCCAAACCGCCCCCGCCGAGCAGAAACCCGCGGCATCCGCTCCCCCTGTCGAGACGCCGGACAGCCCGGAACCGATGGAAGACCCGCAGACCGGCGATCACTGGACCTACGAGGTTCGGGACGACATCACCGGGGATGTCAAATCGACGGTCACCAATACGGTCACCGATGTCTCCGGTGCCGACGTCAGTATTCGAGTTGGAGTGCTGGGCAATCCCAATTCCGGCTATCTGACCTTCGACCATTCCTGGAACCTGACTTACAACGGCATCTGGCGATATTCGCCCAATGACGGCACCGGCGTTCGGGCGCCGCTGGCCGCGGGCAAGACATGGCCCGTCAAGGGCACCGATACGAACACGACGGCCGGCGTGAGCTGGAAGCGCTCGGGCACGGCCAAAGTGGTCGCGCAGGAAAGCGTGACCACCAGAGCGGGCACCTTCGATACGTTCAAAATCGAAACATCGCTTCAATTCCAGAATGCCAACGATCCGACCAAGAAGTACCAGGCGGTGCTTCAGACCTGGTACGCGCCGGTGATCGATCACTGGGTGAAGCGGACTTTTGTCTCGCGAATTGAGGGCCACGTTCGCGACAAGAACACCAACGAACTGGTCGAGTATGGCCGCCGCTAGGTGGTCGACACGAACCATCGCTGAGTTTTGACGAGCAGCCCCGGGGAAACACCAATGTTTCGCAACGCCACTTTTTTGGTCGCCATCCTCGTCGCCGGCAACGCGTGGGCGCAGCAAGCGCCGCCGCCCGCCGATGCGGCCGCCGTTTCGACCTCGCCAAAAGCAGTTATTCCGATGGAAGAGCCGCAGCCCGGCGACCGCTGGATTTACGAGGTACGTGACGAGATTTTGGGAACGGTCACCGCGACTCGGGAGAACGTCGTCACCGAGGTAACGCCGAAGGAAATCACCGTACGGCACAAGAAGCTTGGGACCGAAATCGCAGGCTTCAACGTATATGACCGATCCTGGAACGTGATCGAGGATCGGCCCTGGAGATTCTCGCCCCATGACGGCACCGGCATCCAATCGCCGCTTGCCGTCGGCAAGACGTGGCCCGTTCAAACCAACAACATCAACAGCGCCAACGGCAACGTCTGGAAGCGATCAGGGGCTTCGAAGGTCATCGGACAGGAAAGCGTGACCACCAAGGCCGGCACATTCGATACATTCAAGATCGAAACCAAGTTTACGGGAAGTAATGTCAACAACCCGATGCTGAAAAACGAGGTCACGTCCCTGACCTGGTATGCCCCTGCGATCGATCATTGGGTCAGACGGACCTTTGTTTTAAGGGCCGACAAGCATCTACAAATCAGCAATATGATCGAGCTGGTGGAGTATGGTCGCAAGGAAGAAGCCACCGCGCCTCCCAAGCCCTAAACGCCGGTCGACGCTATTCCCGTGCAGGCACCTTTTCCGGTTGCCGCACCCGCGCACTCATTTGACGACCGCGGCCGGAAACGCCATTGGAAGGCATGTCTTCCATATCTACGATCTGGCGCGCGACCGTGCTCACTTTGTTTCCGGGGATGTTCCCCGGCCCGCTCGGCGTCAGCCTCGCCGGCAGGGCGCTGGCGGCGGGACTGTGGACGCTGGAGGCGCGCGATATCCGCGACTCCGCCACCGACCGCCACCGCAGCGTCGACGACACCCCGGCTGGCGGTGGCCCCGGGATGGTGCTGCGAGCCGATGTGCTGGCGGCGGCCATCGATGCGGCCGATGTCTCCCCCGACCGACCGCGCCTCCTGATGAGCCCGCGCGGTCGGCCATTGACCCAGTCGCGGGTTGAGGCGCTCGCCGCCGGACCCGGGC
>PLSZ01000091.1 GCA_003164305.1 Acetobacteraceae bacterium | reverse complement strand
GTTTATTCCACGCACCGTTTATCACCATAGTCAGCAAGCTGACGGGAGGAGATATAGGCGCTCGGTGGGGGGAATGGAAGGGGCCACGTCCTTGCGCGGGTCTCTGTGCGTTTGCTCCGTCGCGTCGTCTCGACGCGGTGGGGGGTTGAGTGATCCCCGGGTCGGGGCCCGAGGATGACGGGACGCTGGGTCCGAGGATGACCGTCGGAGGCGTCCACGGTTCCCAATCCGCCGCGCCTGGGTTACGTCTCCCGCATGCCCCTGACCGACGCGCAATCCGCCGAAATCGCCGCCCTCCGCGCGCAATCCGCCGCGACCGCTCGCCCGACCGTGCCCGCGCTGGAAGCGATGCTCTACACGCCGCTGGAGGTCCTGGACCACGGATTCGTCCGGGTCATCGACTATATGGGCGACGACGCGGCGATCGTGCAGGCCGCCCGCGTGTCGTATGGCCGCGGCACCAGACGCGTGTCCGAGGATGCCGGCCTGATCCGGTATCTGATGCGGCACCGGCACTCGACCCCGTTCGAGATGTGCGAGATAAAATACCACGTCAAACTGCCGATTTTCGTGGCGCGGCAGTGGATCCGGCACCGCACCGCCAACGTCAACGAATACTCCGCCCGCTACTCGATCCTGGACCGGGAGTTCTACATTCCGGCGCCCGAGCATTTGGCGGCGCAGTCGCTGTCGAACCGGCAAGGGCGCGGCGACGTGCTGGACGGGGACGAGGCGGCCGAGGTTCTGGCGCTGCTGCGGGACGACGCCACGCGGAATTACGACCACTACGCGGCGATGCTGAACGAGGACGCGGATGGTCAGCCGGTCGATGCGTCTCGCCAGGGTCTGGCGCGGGAGTTGGCGCGGATGAACCTGACATTGAACACTTACACGCAGTGGTACTGGAAAACGGATCTGCACAACCTGTTTCACTTCCTGTCGCTGCGGGCCGACGCGCACGCGCAATACGAGATCCGGGTTTACGCGGAGGCGATGCTGCGGACGGTCGATGCGTGGGTTCCGCTCGCGGCCCAGGCGTTTCGGGATTACCGGCTGGGGGCGGCGACGTTGTCGGCGGGGATGCTGGAGGTGGTGAAGCGGATGCTGTCCGGCCAGGCGGTGACGCAGGCGGACAGCGGGCTGAACCGGAGGGAATGGACGGAGCTGATGGGGATGTTGGGGCGGACGGCGTGAAACTGTTCTACCAAAGCATGGGAGTCGCTCGCCGGTCGGAAACCGGCCCATACGCGCGCAACCTGGCATCGATCCTGCGCGACGCGGCCGAGCCCGACACCCAGATCGACGTCTTCGGTCTGGGCTCCGGCAAGGCGATCGCGGATCAGTACCGCTATCTGGAGTTGCTGGACACCGCGGAGGTGCTGGACAACGGGCTGCGCGCGGAACGCGAGGGTTATGACGCGTTGCTGATCGGCAACGTCTTCGAACCCGGCCTGCACGCGTTGCGGGAGGTCTTGAACATCCCTGTCCTAGGCTTGCTGGAATCGTCGGTCCACCTCGCCTGCCTGATGGGCGCGAGCTATTCCATCGTCAACGTCAATCCGAAATTTACCGGCAAAGTGACGGAGAACATTGACGCCACCGGCTTGCGATCGCGCCTCGTATCGATCGACGACATGCGGATCGAGCGTGGCCAGGTGTTGGATCGCGCGTTCGAGGACACCGCGGTGCGCGATCAGGTCGTCGGACAGTTCACCGAGGCGGCTCGGGTTGGGATCGGCAAAGGCGCGGAAACAATCATCCCGGCCGGCGGTATCGTCATGACCATCCTGGCGTTCGCCGGCGTGCATCAGGTGGATGATGTGCCCATCGTCAACGGGTTGATCGCGTTGACGAAAATGGCCGAAATGGCGGTACGCATCCGCCGTTTAACCGGTGTGTTCACCAGCAAGCGGATGATGTACGCGCCGCCCACCGGGACTCTGTTGGCCGACATCCGGGCGGCGTATGGCGATCACGTCTACCCCGGAGCGACCTGACATGAGCAAAAAGCTGCTCCGCGTGTTATCCGGCGAAACCGTTTGGCCGCCGCCGGTTTGGTTGATGCGTCAGGCCGGGCGTTACCTGCCCGAATATCGTGCCATACGTGCGACCGTTCCCGATTTCATCGCTCTCTGCACCACCCCCGACCTTGCGACCGAGGTCACGCTGCAACCGATCCGTCGCTATCGCTTCGACGCGGCCATCCTGTTCAGCGATATCCTGATCCTGCCCTGGGCTTTGGGTCAGGGGCTGGAATTTAAAGAGGGCGAAGGTCCGGTGCTGCCGCCAATCCGCGATGAGGTGGCGTTCGCCCGGTTGAACACCACCCGCCTCGCGGAAAAAACCGCGCCGGTGATGCAGGCCGTCCGTCAGATCCGAGCCGGCCTGACGCGCGAGGGCTTCGACGCCACCGCGCTGATTGGTTTCGCGGGCGCGCCTTTTACCGTGGCCTGTTATATGACCGAGGGCATGGGGTCTCGCGACTATTCCGCGACGCGCACCCTCGCGTGGCGAAATCCGATGTTGTTCGATCGGATCATCGAACTCTTGATCGAAACGACGGTGACCTATTTGTCAGCCCAGATTGAGGCAGGCGCCGAAACCGTGATGCTGTTCGACTCGTGGGCTGGCGTATTGGCGCCTTCCCAGTTCCGTCGATACGTGATTGAACCGGCACGGCGCATTGTCAGCGCGTTGGGCGAACGCCATCCGGGCGTCCCGGTGATTGGGTTTCCTCGGATGGCCGGGCTTACCATCGAGGCCTACGCGCGTGAAACGGGAGTGCGCGCGATTGGTCTCGATACCGCGGTAGATATGACGCGCGTCGCGCCGTTGCTGCCGAAGAACGTCGCGGCGCAAGGCAATCTCGATCCGTTGGTGCTGGTCGCGGGCGGCGAGGCCATGGCCGAGGAGACCCACGCGATCCTGGCCGCGATGCGGGACCGGCCGTTCATTTTCAACCTCGGGCACGGCATCGTTCCACAAACCCCGCCCGAGCATGTCGCAACGCTGATTGAGATGGTTCGTGCGTCCTAAAGTCGCGATCGTCCTGTTCAATCTGGGTGGGCCCGACAGCCTGGACGCGGTTTGGCCGTTTCTGCGGAATTTGTTCTCGGATCCGGCTATTTTGCGCGTGCCGCTGCCGGTGCGTTTCTTTCTGGCGCGGATCATCGCCCGCGCGCGGCTGGGTCCGGCGACTGAGAATTATCGGCTGTTGGGCGGCAAGTCGCCGTTGTTGGAGATGACAGAAACGCAGGCGCGGGCGATCGAAGCGGCGCTGCCGGAATTCGACACGAAATGTTTCGTTTCCATGCGCTATTGGCATCCGTTCAGTCTGGAGGCCGCACGGGCGGTCAAAGCATGGCGGCCGGATGAGGTCGTTCTGTTGCCGTTGTATCCGCACCACTCGACGACCACGACCGGCAGTTCGCTGACAGCATGGCGAACCGCGGCGGCACGGGTCGGATTGATCGCGCCGACGTCGGCGATCTGTTGTTACCCGACCGATCCGGCGTTCATCGCGGCAACTCTGGCGATCGTTCGCGGTGCGTATGAAAAGGCGCGGGCGGCGCTGGAACCGTCTATTCCGTTGCGCATTTTATTTTCCGCGCATGGGCTGCCGGAAAAGATCGTCAATGAGGGCGATCCGTATCAATACCAGATCGAACAGACCGTCGCGGCGGTGATCAAGGCATGGCGGCGTAACGACCTCGATTGGCGAATTTGCTATCAATCGCGCGCGACTCCGGTGAAATGGATCGAACCCAGCACGGACGCGGAGGTCGAGCGCGCCGGTCACGATAAAACCGCTGTCCTGGTCGTGCCGATCGCATTCACGGCGGAGCACACCGAAACGCTGGTCGAACTCGACATTGAATACAAGGAACTGGCGGATCGCAGCGGCGTTCCGGGCTATTTTCGGGTGCCCACGCATCAGGCCGACGGGAATTTCGTCCAGGCGATGGCGAATCTCGTGCGATTCGCGCGCGGCGAAGGCGTCGGGCTGCACGCGGCCTGCGATATCGCGGCGTGCATGGCGGCGAACCACCAGTGTCCGCTCCGGCGGCAGGCGATCCGCTCTGGTTAATACCACCCGGCCAAGGTAATGACGTACCGTCACTCATCCGTCATGCCAGGGCCTTGACCCTGGCATCGCGTGATGTAGGCCCAATGCTCTACAGATAGAGCAGGAGGCCTGTGCAGGCCGATCCTCGGGTCGAGCCCGAGGATGACGATACCTGGGCGTTACGACTGACGGCCAACGTCAACGCCGGTCGGTTTAAACGAACGCCGCGAACACCTCTTCCACCGCCTTCATCTGGTTTCCGGCCGCCGAGGACGGAACCAGAATCGGCGTGTGCACACCCGCGGCGCGCCACGCCTCGACGCCTTCACGAACTTTCGCCGCTGGCCCGAACAGCGAGTTATCCGCCAGCCACCGGTCCGAGAAAAACTTCGGCACGTCGTCTCGCCGGTTTTCCGCGATGGCCTTCTCGATCGCGTCCATTTCCTCGACGTAGCCGGCTTCTTTCCAATAGTTCCGATAATTGGGCAGGAACCCGTAATTGGTCAGCGTGCGGCGATTGACCGCTTTCGCGGCTTCCACATCCTCGCTGATGCATGTCGGGATCATGTTGCCGATGAAGAACCCTGGATCGGTTCGTTTCGTTTCCGGCAACGCGGACAGCGACTCCGTCATGTGCGACAGGGAGGCATTGGCGAACACCACGCCCTCGGCGATTTCTCCCGCCAGAGCCACCATCCGCTTGCGCAGCGCCGCGATGATGATCGGCGGCAGCGGACCCAGACCCTCCTGCGCGCGAAACCGCTCCACGAACGATCGTGTATCGCTCAGCGGCTTTCCCGGCGTGACCCCCATCCGCACATGCGACGGCCCATGCGCGATGCCAATGCCCAGGCGAAAGCGGCCGCCGGAGATTTCGTGCATCGCCGCCGCGCTTTGCGCGAAATCCACCACCGTGCGTTGATAGATCGGCGCGATGGCGGTGCCGAACGGGATCGAGTTCGTGTTCCACGCCAGCGCCTCGCACAGCGACATGTTGCCGAACGGACTGGGCGAGTAAATGCCCGCGAAGCCGCGCCGCTCCGTCTCCTGGCACAGTTCGATGGTGCGGCGGCGGCGGCCCGGCACGGCGATCAGGCACAACGCGGGCAATGGCGCGGACATCACGGACTCTCCTCGATTACTTGATCTGCACGCCTTTGCCACCGATCGGGGGCGCGCGTTCCGGCAGCCACGCGTCGGTCCAGCCATCCACGCCTTTTTGATCGGTCAAGGCGACCTGGGTACGGCCGAGACCGGCGCGCCGCTCGATCGTGACCGCCGTGGGCGCCCGGATCATCAGGCAATCGGGAGGGTTGACCTGCTCACCCCGGCGGGAGGCGGCGAGCCGCAGCAAATCGTCCTCGCTCTTGCACAGCACCGCGCCAGGGTCCAGGCGCGGCCACGCGTCGGCTCTGGGCTTGATTGTCTCGCCGCCCATTTTGGCCTTTTCACCGGTGACGTTCTTCATGTCCCAGATCACCTGCGCCATCGCCGGGCCACTCAGCGCCAAACCCACAACGACGACCCCCCACAAACCTGAACGATGCATGGTTTCTCCAGAACGTTGCGATAAACCTTGGGCGTTGAACCCTGGCAACCCCCGCCAGGCCCGGCGGCGCACAGCCCCGCGCATGAAAGGCTTGGGGTTGGCCATTGCCGTAACCCCTGGCACAATAACCCTCGAAAGATCAAGGAGACGAACATGGCGGACGGATGGGTGCGGGCGGCGGCGAAGGCGGACGTGGCCGAAGGCAAGGTTCTCGGCGTGAAGATCGCCGGCAAGGACATCGCGATTTATCACCTACCCGGCGGCGAATTTTGCGCGACCGATAACATCTGCACCCACGAATACGCGCTGTTGTCCGAGGGTTGGCTGGAGAATGGCTGCATCGAATGTCCCCTGCACGCGGCGCAGTTCGATTGCCGCACCGGCAAGGCGCTCTCGACGCCCGCCGATGAAGACCTCCAGGTCTTTGAAATAAAAGTTGAAGGCGACGACCTGCTCGTAAGGGTCTGAGACGAGGTGGCCGATTCCATGGTCATCGATTGTGACGTTCACCCGACGGTTCCCGGGATGAAAACGCTGCTGCCGTACCTCGACGCCCATTGGCGGGAGGCGGTGGCGCGGCGCGGCATCGATGACCTGAACACGATCAGCTACCCGACCATCAACCCGCTGACCTACCGCGCCGACTGGAGGGACGAGACCGGCCGGGCGGCGACGTCGCCGGAGATGCTCGCGCGGCAGGCGTTGAACCCGTTCGGCACCTCGATCGCCATCTGCAACTGCCTGTGGGGCGCCCAGGCGGCGTTCAGCGAGGATTTAGGGGCGGCGATGGCGCGGGCGGTCAACGATTGGATCGCGAAGGAGTGGCTGGATCGCGATCCTCGGTTGCGTGCCTCGATCATGGTGCCGCAGCAGAATCCGGATCGCACGGTGGATGAGATCGAGCGGCTGGCTCACGACAAGCGCTTCGTTCAGGTGCTGCTGCTGGTCGGCGGCGAGCAAACCCTGGGGCGCCGGTATTACTGGCCGATCTACGCGGCCGCCGAGCGGCACGGCCTGACCATCGGCATCCACGCCGGCAGCATGTATCGCCACCAGACGACGCCGATCGGCTGGCCGAGCAGCTACACCGAGGAATACGTCAATCAGGCGACCAGCTTTCAGTCGCAACTGACCAGCCTGATCACCGAGGGCGTGTTCGCCAAATTCCCCGCGCTGACCGTCGTTCTGATGGAATCCGGCGTCAGTTGGCTGCCGGCTTACTTCTGGCGGCTGACGAAATTCTGGAAAGGTCTGCGCAGCGAGGTCCCCTGGGTCTCGGACCCGCCCGGTTCGATCATCCGCGACCGGGTGCGCCTGACCTTGCAGCCGTTCGACGCGCCGCCCGATGACGGCGGGGTGATGCGGCTGATGGAGCAGATCGGCTCGGACGAGATGCTGCTGTTTTCCACCGACTATCCGCATTGGCAGTTCGAGGGCCTCGCCGCCATGCCGGCCGGCATCGATCCGGGCCTTGCGAAAAAGATCATGGCGGATAATCCGCTGCGCACCTATGTTCGGTTGCAACAACATACGGCCCAAATGGAGCCCGTTCGATGAACGTTGACGTCCTGAACCGCTNNCGGCGCTGTATCCCTACATGACGAAGCAGTGGGTCGAGCACGTGACGGCGTTCGGCATCACCTATCGGCAACCGTGGGAGAAGGGCTCGGCGTATCCCAAAGGTCAGCCGCAGGCGGCGCGGCGCGATGCCTGGACGCCAGGCGGCGGTTCGCCGGGCAGCGACCTGGCGTTCATGCGACAGCAGCATCTGGACCCGAACAATGTCGCTCTGGGCATCCTCAATCCGCTGACCAGCGGGCAGGGCGCGCAGAACCCCGATCTGTCGCTGGCGGTCTGCCATGCCACGAATGAATGGCAGAAAGCGGAGTGGACCAGTCAGGATTCCCGCCTGAAGGCCTCGGTGGTTGTTCCGTACGAGGACACCGTCGCTTCGGTGCGGGAGATCGAACTGCGCGCCAACGACCCGGACTTCGCGCAGGTGTTTCTGCTGAGCAAGACGAATGAGCCGCTCGGGCAGCGGCGCTACTGGCCGATCTACGAGGCCGCCGCCGCGACCGGCATGCCGATCGGCATTCACGCTTTCGGTAACGGCGGCTGGCCGAACACCACCGGAGGCTGGGCGTCCTACTACATCGAGGAAATGGTCGGTCATTCCATGGCGCAGCAGGCCGTGCTGACCAGCCTGATCCTGGAAGGCGTGTTCGAGCGTATTCCCTCCCTGAAAGTCGTGCTGATCGAGGGTGGCCTGGCCTGGGCCGCGTCTCTGGGCTGGCGGCTGGACGCGCAGTGGAAGAAGCTGAAGCAGGAACTGCCCGGGTTGAAGCGGGCGCCGTCGGAATACATCCGCTCCAACGTGTGGTTCACGACGCAGCCGATCGAGGAACCCGACCCGCGCACGCAACTGGCCGAGGTGTTCGACTGGATCGGCTGGGATCGGATCCTGTTCGCGACTGATTATCCGCACTGGGATTACGACGATCCCGCGCAGGCGCTGCCGTTCAAGATGACCGAGGCGCAGCGGCGCGGGATCTTCCAGGACAACGCGAAAAAGGTTTATCGCGTCTGACCGGGTGAGTTCGCTCAGACGATCCGGTTCAACGCCTGTAGCGCATCGTTCGGCAGATCGAGTCCGGCCGCGCCGAGATTTTCCCGCAGGTGCGTCAGAGACGAGGTGCCCGGAATCAGCAGAATGTTGGGCGCGCGACGAAGCAGCCAGGCGAGCGCCACCTGCATTTGTGTGGCACCGAGACGCTGAGCGACGGCGGATAAGGTCGATGACTGCAGCGGGGTGAAACCGCCAAGCGGAAAGAACGGCACATAGGGAATTCCGTCGCCGGCAAGCTGGTCGATCAGCGCATCGTCGGCGCGATGCACCAGATTGTATTGATTCTGCACGCAGACAATCTCGCAGATTCGGCGACCCTCCGCGATCTGCGTGGGCGTGACGTTGCTCAACCCGATGTGACGCACCAGGCCCTGACGCTGGAGCTCGGCCAGAACGGTGAGTGGCGCTTCGATCGACCCTTCGGCCGGTCCATGCACGTCGAACATGCTGCGAAGGTTGACCACGTCGAGCACATCGAGGCCGAGATTGCGAAGGTTGTCGTGCACCGCCTGGGTGAGTTCCGCCGGGGAGAGGGCCGGAATCCATGATCCATCCGCGCCGCGCCGGGCGCTGATCTTGGTGATGATAACCAGATCGCCGGGATAGGGATGCAGCGCCTCGCGGATAATCTGGTTGGTAACGTGCGGACCATAGAAGTCGCTGGTGTCGATGTGGTTCACCCCGGAGGCGACGGCCTCGCGCAACACGGCCACTGCCGCGTCATGATCCCTGGGCGGGCCGAAAACGCCGGGTCCCGCGAGCTGCATGGCGCCGTAGCCAAGCCGGTTCACGGTGCGGTCGCCGAGTGTGAATGTGCCGGCCATTTCGATGCTGGACATGAGAGATTTCCTTTCAAGACGGCGCATAGATACGTTTCGCCTGTCCGCGCGATAATGGGGTACAATCCGCACGGGTTGTTCGGAGCAGCGAACAGTGAAGGTTGATCTGGGTGATCTGAATGCCTTCGTGGCGGTGGCGCACGCCAAAGGTTTTCGCGAGGGCGCGCGGGTAAGCGGCGGCAGCGCGTCCAGCCTGAGCGAGGCGGTGCGCCGCCTCGAGGCGCAGCTAGGCGTAAGGCTACTCAACCGGACCACCCGCAGCGTATTCCCGACCGAGGCGGGCGCCGGATTGCTGCGGCGGCTCGCCCCGGCGTTGACCGAGGTCGAGGCGGCGATCGACGTGGTGAACGGATTTCGCGACAAGCCAGCGGGCGCTTTGCGCCTCAATGTGCCGGTCAGCGCGGCGCGCCTGGTGCTGCCCAAAATCGTTCCGCCATTCCTCGCCGCCTACCCGGACATTCGCCTCGAGGTGATCGCCGAGGAGAGTTTCGTCGATCTGCTCGCGGCCGGTTGCGATGCCGGCATCCGCTACGGCGAGCGGCTGGAGCAGGACATGATCGCGGTGCCGATCGGGCCGCGCCATCAGCGCTTTGCCCTCGGGGCCGCTCCAACCTACCTCCATCGGCGTGGCAGGCCGGAGCACCCGCGCGATCTGCTCAGCCATCTCTGTCTGCAAGGCCGGTTCCCGAGCGGGGCGGCAATGGAATGGGAGTTCGAGCGCGACGGGGAAGTCATTCAGGTCGACGTGACCGGGCCGCTGATCGTGCGCCTCGGCGGCGCCACGGATCTCCTCATCGACGCCGCGATCGCCGGCACCGGCATCGTGATCTTGTTCGAAGAGTGGCTGCGCCCGTATTTCGGCAGCGGGGCGCTCGAACCTGTCCTCGAACCATGGTGGCAGCGCTTCTCGGGGCCGTATCTGTATTACCCCGGACGCCGTCTCGTGCCGGCGCCGCTGCGGGCCTTCATCGATTTCGTGAAGGCGTCGGCTGACCAGTAAGTTGTCGAATGGCGAGCACTGAATCGCCGCTTTACCGGCCGTTGTCTTCCAGGCTGAAGCCGGCGTAGTGCAGCGGCTTGGCCATTTGCACGATGCCGCCGAAGTAGTTGTCGTCAAATTCGTCCTCGGTGTAGCCGGCGGCGGCGTAGAATCCGGCGGCTTCCGGGGTCGCGTAGACGACGGCCCTCCGGCAGCCGATGTCCCGCGCGAAACCTTCCGCTTCCCGTAGCAGGACGCGGCCGTGGCCCTCGCCCTGGCGGCAGGGATCGATCGCGACCAGCCGCAACGCGGCGTTGCCGTTGTTCAAACTATCGATCCGGATGGTCCCGATCGGCGCGCCGCCGAGTTTAAGGAGTAACGGGAAATTACCCTGGGCGTTTTCGTCTGGGTCGTCATCTTCCGTCTCCCCGGCCTCGAAGGCGACGCGGCGGCGGATGTCGTGATACGCGGCCCATTCCTCGGCCGACGCCGGCCGGCTGAGCCGATAACTCACGTTCATGCCGGTCGAGCCGTCGTCCATCCGGCCGGTCCATCCCTTGACTGCTTACCGGACACGATAGGCGGCTCGCCGAGGCTGGCATAGACCGCAATCCGGCCTGACCGAAAAGCGTGATCTCGGTCTGGGCCGGGCCAATTGCGCGACTCGGATGCCGGATTAAACTGCGTCGATGAGACATCTTCCCACTGAGAACGGCCGGCGTCCGCCTGGGATATTCCGCCGCTGGGTGCTGGCCGCGCCATTGTCATTCCTGCTGGCGCCGCGTGATAGCGCCGCCGCCATGGTGCTGGCCGCGACTCCGATTTCGCGCATGGACCTGAAATGGTGGCACGACCGGCACGTGGCAAAGCTCGAGGAATTGCGCCGCGCGCATCCAAGGCTGATTTTTCTGGGCGATTCCATCACGCAGGATTGGGAGTCCGACGGGCCGGAGCCCTGGCGCGCGTTCGTTCCGGAGTGGCGCCGATTTTACGGTGACCGGGATGCCGTCAATCTTGGTTTCAAAGGTGACACAACCGCGAGTCTCTTGTGGCGAATCCGTAATGGTGAGGTCGATGGCATCGCGCCCAAGGCGGCGGTGATTTTGATCGGCGCCAATAATCTCGGCCGTTTGCACTGGTCCGCCGCGGATACGGTGCTTGGGATCGATACGATCATCGGCGAATTGCGGAAGCGTTTGCCCGCGACACGGATTCTGTTGTTGGGTGTGTTGCCGTCCGAGCGCTCGGATTGGGTGACCGAAACGACGTGGACGATCAATCGCGCGCTGGACGAAAAATACGCGCACGATCCGGTCGTCACATTTCTGGATGTCGGCTTTGTCTTCATGAAGAATGGCAGGTTGGATCGCGATCTTTATTACGATCCGAAACTCAATCCACCCGACCCGCCGTTGCACCCGACCGCACAGGGTCAGGCGGCGATGTCGGTGGCGATGGAGCCGGTTCTGTCCGGGCTTTTGGGCGATAAACCACATCGATAACGGGAGAGGACGATGGCGAAAGGCTATTGGATCGCGCGTGTGGACGTGACGAATCCGGACGGATATCAGGGATATGTGAAAGCCAACGCGGCGGCGTTCAGTAAGTACGGCGCTCG
The DNA here is from genome assembly GCA_003164305.1 of Acetobacteraceae bacterium. The sequence continues at coordinate 6,462 of PLSZ01000091.1, read as the reverse complement.
GTTCATTGTCCGCGGCGGGCAGTACGAAGCGCCTGAGGGCACGCCACGGGCTCGCAATGTTGTGCTGGAATTCGCCGACTACGCGACGGCGGTGGCGTGTTACCACTCTCCAGAGTATCAGGCGGCGAAGGCATACCGCGATGGGGCGTCGGTCGCGGACCTGATCATCATCGAAGGATACGATGGCGTTCAGCCTTGAAGGGTGCGATTTTTTCCTTGCATGATATGCGGCATTGCCGTATATAACGGATCAACGAATGACCGCGCCTGGTTAACCCAATCCTAAGGACTTCTTCGTTAAGCCTGCCTTCATAACCACCCCATGGGCGCGGGCCATGCCGCATTCGGTCATCGAGACTCCCGATTTCCTCCGCGACGCGGAGAACTCGAGGCTGACCGCGGACGAACGTGCGAGAATCGTCGCTTTGCTCGCCGCGTTTCCCAAAGCTGGCCTGGATATTCCCGGCACCGGTGGCGCCCGGAAAATCCGATTTCCCGGCCGCGGCAAGGGCAAAAGCGGAGGCTACCGCGTCATCTCGTTTTATGCCGGAGACGATGTGCCGGTATTCTTGCTCAACGTGTTCGCCAAAGGCGACAAAATCGATCTGACGAAAGCCGAACGGAACGAACTTCGTAACGAACTGGCCGGTCTGGCTGACGATGGATCGCAATGGAGTACGCCGACATGTCCAAGGCTGGTAGCCGCATCCTCAACAGTGTTCGCGCGGCCCGCGCTTATGCGCAAGGCGGCTCGGATGGCGGCTTTGTCGTGCATGTGCCCGACAGCGTGGATGTCCGCGGCATTCGCGCCGACCTTGGCTTGAGTCAGGAGGCTTTCGCGAAACGTTTCGGCTTCAGCCTGGCGGCGGTGCGCGACTGGGAACAGCAACGGCGGACGCCCGAACAAGCCGCCCGCGTATTGTTGCTGGTGATCGCCCATGAACCCGCCGCCGTCGATCGGGCTTTGGCCGCCGCGCAAGGCGCCTGACCGGTCAGTCCAACGCCGCCTCCACCGCCGCGGCGATCCGGAACAGCCGCGCGTCGCCCATCGTTTCGCCCATCAACATCAATCCGACCGGCGCGTCGCCCGGCTGATGGCACGGAATGCTGATCGCGCAACGATCGAGAAAATTGCCCAGTGCCGTGTTGCGCAGAATGAGCATGTTGATCCGGTTGTAATCGCGTTCGTCGTCCAGATCGACGATCCGCGGCGCGACGATCGGCACCGTTGGCATCACGACACAATCGAAATCTCGTGTCGCGGTATCGAACTCCGCGACGATTCGCGCGCGCGCCGGTGCCAGATCGAGATAATCGGCGGCGCTGAAGCCCTCGCCCCGCATGATGCGCACGCGAATGCGCGGATCGTAACCGGGACCCTTGGCGGCCAGCAGAGCGCGGTGCCAGGCATAGGCCTCGCTCGCCGCGTAACCGCCTTTGGCGTTGACCGCGGCGGCGGCTTCGAAAGACGGGAAGCGGACGCGGGCGATGTGGGCGCCGGCACCCGACAGCACCGACAACGCGCGGTCGAACGTGGCGGCGACAATCTGGTCCATCCCGTCCAGCACCATGTTCTCCGGCACCGCGAGGCGTAATCCGGCCAAAGGCGCGGCGACCGGAACGACCGGTGGTTCGCCCGCCAGGATGGCGTCGATCGCGGCGCAACAAGCCACGGTGGAGGCCAGCGGTCCGACCGAGTCCAACGACGGCGCCAACGGTAACACTCCGGTGATCGGAACCCGGCGCGCGGTCGGCTTGTAGCCGGCGACCCCGCAAAACGCAGCCGGAACGCGGCATGAACCGCCGGTGTCGGTGCCCAATCCGGCGACCGCCATGCCGTCCGCGACGGCCACCGCCGTGCCGGAGGAACTGCCTCCCGGGATCCGTGCCGCGCCGCGATCCCAGGGCGAGGTCGGGGTGCCGTAATGCGGGTTGATGCCCAGTCCGGAGAAGGCGAATTCGGTCATGTTGNNGCACCTTGATGAACACGCGAGACCCTTCACCCGTGGGATCGGCGATGCGCGCCAGAGCCGCTTCCACCAAAGCGCGGCTGGTGATTTGTCCGTCCGCCAGGCTCTGGGCCAGGTCTTCGATCGCGTGCATGATGCCTCCTGTTCCGACGCGGAGACCATGCCATGACCGAAGCGCCCGCCAAACCCTTACCTTCTGGGCCCGTTTTACTTACCGGCGCGTCCGGCGCTCTCGGCCGCATGCTCACCAGGGCGCTGGCCGCCGAAGGCTGGACGTTGCGGCTGACCGACATCGTGCCGTTTCCCGACCCGGTCCCGGCGGGAGCCAGTTTCACCCGGGCCGATCTGAACGATGGCGTGACGATCCTGCGGCNNGGCCTGTACCATATTTATGAAGCGGCGCGGCGCGAGGGCGCGCGGGTCATCTTCGCCTCCTCCAACCACTCCGTCGGCTTCCACGAACGGACCGAATCGCTGCCTGCGGAAACGCGGTTTTTGCCCGATGGGTTCTATGGGTTGTCCAAAGCCTATGGCGAACTGATGGGCCGGCTGTATTGGTTCAAGCACGGCGTGGAGAGCGTCAACATCCGTATTGGCTCGGCTTGTCCGGAACCGGTGAACGCGCGCATGCTGGCGAGTTGGATGTCGTATGCCGACCTGACGCGGCTGATCGAACGTTGCGTGCTGACCGAGAAGGTCGGCTGCCGCGTGGTGTGGGGTGCCTCGGACAACGCGCGCATGACGTGGTGGCGCGATGACGAACGGGAGGCTCTGGGTTGGGCGCCGCGGGACAGCGCCGATCCGTTCGCGGGCCAGTTGTCCGGCAAGGTCAGCGGCGATCCGGTCGAGGAACGCTATATGGGCGGGGCGTTTTGCTCGATCGACTACTCGCGCGCGGAGCTGGCGCCAATGGGATTATTCGGCACGGGCAAGGACTGAACGGGATTCCACCAAAGCCAGGCGCCGGGCGTGAGATACGGTTGCGCGGCGTCGGCGAACGCCACGAACCGTTTCCGGCGGTCACAGACTTCTCGCCCGACGGGAAAAACTGTCAGGCCAGACCCAGAACCGGCGCGCCGATGCCAAACCGATTTGGACCCGCGGTGCCCGGCTGCACCATGAAATACAGCAACACCAGAGACCCGATCAGCGGAATGAACGCGATCAGCAGCCACCAGCCGCTCCGGTCGGTGTCATGCAGCCGCCGCACCGACACCGCGAGTCCCGGCAAGAACGTCGCGAGGTAAAACAGCCCGCTCAGCACGGCGCCGGCACCACTATCCGTTCCCAGAACGATCGCCCCCACGATTTGCAGAATGCCCGCGACGACGACGACGAACAGGACCCACCACCAATATTCCGGGCGGGTCGCGCGCCCTTCAAAACCGACGTATTTCGCGAAACACGTGGCAACCGCTTCCTGGATCCCCATTGCCCATCCCCCTCATCCGGGTTACCGGCCGATTCCGGTCCCTGGCCGTAGATATGCCATAGTCGCCCTATCATCCTCGAACGGATTCGGTCACAAAATGTCTGAAGGCAAACTGTTGATCGGCCATCGCCGGTATTCCTCCTGGTCTTTGCGTGGCTGGCTGGCCGTCCGCCTGGCCGGCCTGGATGTCGATATCGAGGTGGCGCGCTTCGTCCGCCCCGGCCCAACGCCGCTGATCGCTCAGACGTCCCCGAACGGGCTGGTGCCCTATCTCGAGCATCGCGGCGCGAAGGTCTGGGAGTCGCTCGCGGTCTGCGATTATTGCGCGGAGCTCGAACCATCGTTGTGGCCCGCCGACCGCGTCGCCCGCGCCCATGCACGATCGATCGCGGCCGAGATGCACGCCGGCTTTCGTGGCCTGCGGCAGAGCATGTGGATGAACCTGGGCCGCGACTTTTCCGGATTGGGCCGCACGCCAGAAGCCCTCGCCGATATCGCGCGGATCGAGGCATCCTGGGCCGCCGCCCGCCAATTGTTCGGCGCGGGCGGCCCTTATTTGTTCGGTGCATCCTTCACCGTCGCCGACATCATGTTCGCCCCCGTCGTCACCCGCTTCCTGACCTGGCGTCCAGAAATCTCCGCCGCCACGCAGGCTTACGTCGATGCGGTCCGCGCTCATCCGTTGATCGAGGAATGGTACGCAGGCGCCGCGCGAGAGCCCGCGGAATGGCTGATCGACGACTACGAGCAGTCTCCCGCCGTTCCGGTCACTTGAAAAAAGTCAAGCCTCCAATCATAACCCCGGCATGATCGAGCCGTCCGCGTATTGTGTCGCCGCACTGCTCGTTCTTGCCGTGCTCGGCGCATGCACCGCGCGGATCGCCCAGTTCCGGTCGTTGATTTACCCGGCCTGCGGTCTGGTTTGCCTGACCCTGCTGGTTATTGGCGTGCTTTCGCTCAATTCCGAGGTGGCGCGGCTGCGGCTGCCGCTGGGGTTGCCCTGGATTGGGGTCAATCTGCGGCTCGACGCGCTGGCCGGGGCGTTCCTGGTGCTGATCGGCCTGGGCGGCGCGGGGGCGAGCCTTTACGCCATCGGCTATGAGCGCCACGAGCCGGAACCTTGGCGTATCGTGCCGTTCTTTCCCGCCTTCATCGCCGGCATGACTCTGGTGATTCTGGCCGACGATGCTTTCGTCTTTCTGTTCGCCTGGGAACTGATGTCGCTGTCCTCATGGGCGCTCGTCATGGCGCATCACCGGGAGGAGGGAAATGCCCAGGCGGCGTATGTTTATCTGATCATGGCGGTGTTCAGCGGACTGACGTTGCTGCTGGCGTTCGGCTTGCTGGCGGGGCCCTCGGGGGGCTTCACGTTCGACGCGATCCGCGGCTCGCATTTGCCGCCGAGGACCATCGCGATGGTATTCGTGCTGGCGACCATCGGAGCGGGCTCGAAGGCCGGCCTGGTTCCGCTGCATGTTTGGCTGCCTCTGGCGCATCCCGCCGCGCCGACCCCTGTCTCCGCGCTCATGAGCGGCGTGATGACCAAGGTCGCGGTGTACGGCTTCATCCGCATCGTGTTCGACCTGACCGGACCGCCGAGCTGGTGGTCCGCCACGATCATCCTGCTTCTGGGTGGCGTCACCGCCGTGATTGGCGTGCTGCAGGCGCTGATGGAGCGGGACCTGAAGCGGCTGCTGGCATACTCGACCGTGGAAAACATCGGCATCGTGTTTATCGGCCTTGGCCTGGCGATGGCGTTCGAAAGCAACGGGTTCACCGTTGGAGCGGTGCTGGCGCTGACGGCGGCGCTGTTTCACGCGTTCAATCATACGGTGTTCAAGAGCCTGCTGTTTTTTGGCGCGGGCTCGGTGCTGCACGGAACGGGGCTGCGCGACATGGGACGGCTCGGCGGGTTGATCAATCGCATGCCGTGGACCCATTTCGCGATGCTGACCGGATGCCTCGCCATTTCCGCGTTGCCGCCGCTGAACGGGTTTGTGTCTGAGTGGATGACGTTTCAGGCGATTCTGTTGCGGCCCGAGTTGCCGCAATGGGGGCTGAAACTGATGATCCCGGTCGATGGCGGGTTGTTGGCGCTGACCGCCGCGCTGGCCGCCGCGTGCTTCGTGCGGATGCATGGCATCACGTTCCTCGGCCGCGCGCGTGGCGCGGCGGCGCAGACCGCGCATGAGGTCGACCGGTGGTCGATCGCCGCGATGATGATCTTCGCCGCGCTGTGCCTGGTGCTCGGCGTGTTGCCGGGCGTGGTGATCGACGGCCTCGCGCCAGTCACCAGCGGATTGTTGGGCGGCCGCATGCCGGTGCAGTTGTCCGACCGCTGGCTGAGCCTGATTCCAGTGTCGGCCAGCCGCAGTTCCTATAACGGGCTGTTGGTGTTCTTGTTCGTCACCGCCTCGACGTTGATCGTGGTGTTTCTGGTGCATCGTTTCGCTTCCAACGCGAAGCGCCGCTCGGCCGCGTGGGACTGTGGTTTCCCGGATCCCAGGCCCGAGACCCAATATACCGCGGAGAGCTTCGAGCAGCCGATCCGCCGCGTGTTCGGCTCATTGGTGTTCCAAACGCGGGAGGTGGTGGATATGCCCGCGCCGGGAGATACCAGGGCCGCGAGCTTGCGCCGTTACACCCGCGATCTGGTTTGGGACGGGCTGTACATGCCGTTGGCGACCGCGGTCGGCGCGACGGCGGATTATATGAACGTGCTGCAGTTCCTGACGATCCGGCGGTATCTGGGGTTTGTGTTCGTGGCGTTGGTGTTGCTGCTGCTGGCGTTGGCGCTGTGGCAGTGACCGGCCTGCCCGCGGTGCAACCCGCGTTGATCTTGACTCTCGGTCGCGGCACCTCTGCAACGTCATCCTCGAGCTCGACCCGAGGATCGGCCTGCACAGAACTCGTGCCCTATCTGAGAGTGTGGGGCGTGCATCACGAGATCCCAGGGTCAGGCCCCATAAGCATCAAGTTAAGGCTGGCGAAGGGAAAGCCTTCCCCCGAACGTCATCCTCGGGCTCGACCCGAGGATCGGCCCGCTCAGGGACCTTGCCC
>PLSZ01000088.1 GCA_003164305.1 Acetobacteraceae bacterium | reverse complement strand
CCACCCGGCAGCAGGGCCATAAAGGCGCCATTGGTCGGCATCGGCGACCCGCCGGTCGCGGGATTGATGTAGCGCAGCTTGTGGCCGTGGTACGGGTCCGGATCACCGTTGCGGGACAGGGTCGTCAGGGTCTCGCGCGACCTTGTGTAGGGGTAGCTGAACACCGGCGACGACTTCGTCTCGGGCTTCCAGTCCACCGGAACCATGTTGGCCCCATAGCGCGCCGGACTGTCGCCGACGGGGCGGGAGATCGACTGGCTCTCGGCGTTCGAGGGCTCGGCGAAGCTGGCGTCGAGCAGCTTGATCATCGGCACGTCGAGGCCGTCGAGCCATACCATCGCCTGATCGGATTCGTTGCCGTGATCGTGCCAGGTCCAGGGCGGGGTAATCACGAAATCGCCGGGTTCCATGATCGTGCGTTCGCCCTCGACCGCGGTGTACGCGCCGTGCCCTTCGACGATGAAGCGCAGCGCCGAGGGCGTGTGGCGGTGGGCCGGCGCGACTTCCCCGGGCAGGATCATCTGCAGGCCGGCGAACAGGGAGTTGGTGATGCGGGATTGTCCGGCGAGACCGGGGTTCTCCAGAATCAGGACGCGGCGCTCGGCTTCCTTCGCGGTGATCAGGCTACCGGATTCCATCATGAACGGGCGCACCACGCCGTCGTAGTTCCAGTGATACGGTTGGGCGGACGACGTTGGCGTGCGGGTGACGAGGGCGTGCAAGCGTTCCCACAACGGCGCGAGGCTTTCCGGAGTGAGCCGGTCGTAAAAGGCCTGACGGTCGGGGGCGACGGGCGAGTCGTTCATGGCGGGTTTCCTTCCGGCATCGCCAGTGTTGTTGTTTGATACAGCGCGGCCAGGGGGACAGTGAAGCCGATGCTGTCCAGGGGCAGCGCATCCTCGGGTCCGATCTGGATCGGCACCTCCGGCCAGGTGCCATCGGCGTTACGGCGAAGCAGTTCTGCTTCGATGCGCGTGCTGTTGACGACCAGGACCTCCATGACGGTCGGGATCGTCAGGTAGGCCCAGACGTTGGATCGGGTTTCAGTTTCGTTGCTGGGGGAGAGGATTTCGATGAGGATGAGTGGGTCGGGCAGCATTTGGCCGGTTGACGGCGGCGCGCGGGTGACGCCGATATCCGGGACACGGTAATTCCGGTCCGAGTGTCCTCTTGGCACGATGCCCGGCTCAGTGAACACGTGGCAGCGGCTTCCGGGCACTTCCAGGTGGTTCCACAACCGAGCGGTCAGGGCGGCTTGAATCACTCCGTGATTATTGGACGCCGGCGCCATGGCGACCGGTTCGCCATCGATCAGTTGCCAGGCATGCACGATGGGGTCGTCAGAGTCCGAGGCGAGGAACTCGGCGACCGTCATTCGGCGCGGCGGCGGTTTGCGCAAAGCGACCATGCCGCAGGGTCGCACATGGCGCGTGCGGCTGTCACGTCCGCTGACAGAGCGGCTGCCGGCTGACCGGGCACCTGTCTCTCGGATTGAAGCCTTCGCGCCGGTCGCGTGGTCAGAATTTCAAAACACGTTGACGATTCGCTAACGACTTCCGGCGCAGGCTGCCCGGATGGCACCACCGCGTCCGTTCCGTTTGGTCTGGCGGGAATTCGACGGAATTGGCTTCGATCCGTCCAAAAGCGATGAGGTGCTGGCGGCGCGCGGCTTCGACCTCGCGTTCATCTCGCATATGTTCCCGGGGTTTGTTCTGGAGCGAGAGGATACGAGGCCGTACCCGGAAACGCGCTATCACGCCATTGGGGAATTACTGGGCACTGTCTACGTTGTATTGTATGCAAGACGTGGCAAATTCGGGCGGTTGATAACCGCGTGGGAGGCCGAACTCGAGGACAGGATGCTATGGTATGAGAGAGGGTGACGAAACGGTTGTCTGGTTCGACGCGAAAAACCTTCCACCGGGCCGCATCGACCCGGCCCGGCTGGGAAAGCACAACCCCAACGACATCGAGCCCCGGCCGGTCATTACGGCCGAGGACCGGGAAGCGACGCGTGAGCTTATGAAGCAAGCGAAGCGGCAGGGACCCAACGCAAGCGCATAGGGCGCTGGTGCGGCCAACTCCATTGGTGATGGCCATATGATCGCCATCGCGCGGGAGCGTTGCGCGTTTCACCGAGGTGGCCTGGGCCATCGTTCCCGCGCTAAGGCGACGCCCAACAATTATCGCGTCAGGTCGTCGTTTCACCCTGGTCATCCCCGGGCCACTCTGGTCATCCCCGGGCTCGACCCGGGGACCAATCGCCGTACCGTGCCTGGATGGATCCCCGGGTCGAGCCCGGGGATGACGACAAAGGCCGAGGATGATGGGGTGGATGGCCCCCTCACGGCATCTATGTGCCAAAGTTGGGTCTGTCACAGAACCAAACAACGGGAGCCATCCATGACGGAGATTATCAGAATCGGCCTGGACATCGCCAAGAATGTGTTCGAGGTCCATGCCGTTAATGCTCAGGAACAGGTCGTGGTCCGCCGGTCCCTGCGCCGCAACCAGGTGCTGAGCTGGTTCGCCAAACTGCCGCCGTGCCTGATTGGCATGGAAGCCTGTGGCACCGCGAACCATTGGGCGCGCGAACTGACCGCGCTCGGTCACACGGTGCGTCTGATCCCGCCCGCTTACGCCAAATCCTACGTTCGGCGGAACAAGAACGACGCCGCCGACGCCGCCGCGATCTGCGAGGCGGTGAGCCGGCCGTCGATGCGCTTCGTGCCGATCAAAACGGTGGAGCAACAAGCGGACACGGTGGCGCATAAAACCCGCCAGATTCTGATCAAACAGCGCACCATGGCGATGAACTCGTTGCGGAGCCTGATGGCGGAATTCGGCGTCATCGTGCCTCAGGGGCCGCAACATATAGGCAAGCTTCTCGCCAGTCTGGCCGACCCCGAAGACACAAGCATCCCCGCCGTGGCGCGCACCGCGCTGAACCCATTGGGCGAGATGCTGCTCGAGTTGGAAAAACAAATCGACGTGCTGGAAAAGGACATCAAACGCCGAGCCCGCGCCAATCCGACCGCTCGCCGGTTGGACGCCATCCCTGGCTACGGCGCGATGCTCAGCAGCGCGATGGTGGCATTCGTCACCGACCCCAGACAATTCGACAGCGGCCGACATTTTTCGGCGTCCCTTGGGATCGTACCGCGCCAGGACGGAACCGGGGGCAAGGTCAAACTCGGTCCCATCAGTAAGCGCGGCAATGGATATTTGCGCCGCCTGCTGGTGAACGGCGCGACCGCCGTGATCAACGGAAAGAACGCCAGGAAAGACCCCTGGCTGGCCAAATTGCTCGACAGCAAGCCGAAAAAGCTGGTCGCTGTCGCGCTGGCCAACAAGATGGCGCGCATCGCCTGGGCGGTGATGACGCGGCAGGAGGACTTCCGGCCTCGCGCCACGGCGGCCTGACCGGCCAGCGCGGACGAGAAAGGAAGACTTGCGAGGGTGAAAACGCGTGATGGCAATGTCGGTCAACCGACGGATCGAACGAAACCTGCCAATCGTCATGGGGCGACGAGACCCCGAGAGGATGATCAGAGTTCGGTCCACGGATCCCATCAGGGCCAGCGGTCTCGTGCCGCGACAACAGGCCGGACACATGACTGCAAGTGACCGCTCATGCCAAAGCGAGAAAAAACCCTTGCCAGTCGGGGGCCATCCACACATGACGAGAAAGGCCGGGGCGTCAG
>PLSZ01000063.1 GCA_003164305.1 Acetobacteraceae bacterium | reverse complement strand
ACCGTGTCGATGACGTTGGCGCCGGGCTGCTTGAAGATCAGCAGGATGACGCCCTCGCTGCCGTTCTGAAATCCGCCGACGAAGCGATTTTCACCCGCGTCGATCGCCTGGCCGATGTCCTTGACGCGGATGGGCGCGCCGGCCTTCCAGCCGACGATGACGTTCTCGTACTCGGCCGCCTTGGTCAGCTGGTCGTCGGTGAAGATGGTGTAGGACCGGTCGGCGCCGTCGATCGTGCCCTTCGGCGCATCGGCGGTGGCGTTGACCAGGACCTGACGAATGTCCTCCATCGTCAGCCCCATCGCGGCCAGCTTCGCCGGATCGACCTGAACGCGGACGGAGCGCTTTTGCTCGCCGGCGATGAACACCTGGCCGACGCCGGACAACTGCGAAATCTGCTGCGCCAGCACGGTGTCGGCGTAATCGTCGACCTCGATCGCCGGCTGGCTGTCCGACTGGATCCCCAGGATCATGATCGGCGCTTCCGACGGGTTGACCTTCCAGTAGGTTGGCGGCGAGGGCAGGTTCTTCGGCAGCGCCCCGGTCGCCGCGTTGATCTGCGCCAGCACGTCGCCCGCCGCGCCGTCGATGTTACGGTCGAGATCGAACTGAATGGTGATCTGCGCGGAGCCCGCGACACTGATCGAGGTCATCTGCGCGATGCCGGGGATAATGGCGAACTGCCGCTCCAGCGGCTGCGCCACGGCGGTGGCCATGGTGTCGGGACTGGCGCCCGGATACTTCACGTTCACGTTGATGGTCGGGAAGTCGACGCGCGGCAGCGGCGCAACCGGCAGCAGCGGATAAGCGGCGAGCCCCACCAGCACCAGCGCGGCGATGAACAAGGAGGTTGCGACAGGCCGCTGGATGAAAGGGGTCGATATGCTCATGAGGGGCTTCGTCCTGTTCCGCCGAAGGGTCTTACGCTGAGGCTTACGCGGTAGGCTTGCACGATGGGCTTACGCGGCCGCGTACCCGTTGGGGTGGCGTTCCCCGGTGCTCGCTCCCGGCTCGCGCCTGGGCTCGCGCGGGCACCGAGGCTCAACCGCCCTCATTCGCCGGATTGGCGGCCTGTTTCGGGGCACCGCCGATGATCGTGACACGGGTTCCGTTTTGCAGTCGAGACTGCCCGTCGGTGACCGCGGTTTGCCCCTCATCGAGGCCTTTCGAGATGATCGCGGTCTGGCCGTCGTCACGCTCGACCTCGACCGGCTGGCGAACCACGCTCTGGTCGGGTTTGACGATGTAGACGAACATATCGTTCTGACCATGGCGCACGGCGGCGGACGGCACCGACAGCGCGTTGACGCTGGTATTGATCAGAAGCCGTATATTGATGAACTGGCCGGGCCAGATCTGGTAGTTGTCGTTGGGAAAGATCGCCTTGAGCCGGATGGTGCCGGTGGTGGGGTCGATCGCGTTATCGACCGTGAGCAGCGTGCCATGGTCAAGCTCGGTCTTGTCGTCGCTGGTGAAAGCGAGCACCGGCGCCTGGCCGGCGGCCATCGCCTTCTGGATCGCGGGCAGATAGTCCTGCGGCAACGTGAAGGTCACCGCGATCGGCCGTATCTGCGACACCGGGAGAACCGGCGTTACCTCGGCCGAGCGGATGAAGTTGCCCGGATCGACCTCTCGCAGTCCGACACGGCCGTCGAACGGCGCGGTGATATAGCACCAGGTCAGGTTGATCTTCGCGCTGTCGATCTGCGCCTGGTCCATGGCGATCGAGGCGACCAACTGACCGGCCTTGGCCTGCGCGACTTCCAACTGCTGTTCCGACGCGACCTGTTTCGCCGCCAGCGAGGTATAACGGACGACGTCGGCGTGGGCCGCGACGAGCTGGGCCTCATCCTGCTGTTTTCTGGCGATGGCGGCGTCCAGCGCGGCCTGGTAGGGGCGCGGATCGATGATCGCGAGCACCTCGCCCTTTTTGACGTCCTGTCCTTCGGTCACCGGGACCTTCAACAGGACGCCGTCCACCTGGCTGCGAAGCTGCACGGTTTGCAACGCCGCCGCCGTGCCCAGTCCGCGCAGGTAATTCGGCACGTCCTTGCGGACCACCGGCGCGACGCTGACGGGCACGGATGGCGGTCCGGACGCCGCCGCCGGTGGCGTTTGCGCGAACGCGGCGAGCGGGAGGTGGGTCAGCGCGGCGAGCGCGATCGGCGCAATCCAGGCCCCCATGAGGCGTTCACGCCAACATGTCATGCTGTTCGTCTACCCATCAGGTCAATGGGCAGGACACGCCTGTGTGGGGCGCCTGCCCTGGTTGATTCGTGAAAGCTTTATCCCAGACCACTTATTGTGCACGAAGTCACGGCGCCGCGCCAGAGTAAGGTATGTTTCGAACGGTTTCGGGCCGTAATCGCCGGAGTTTGTTCCAAATTTTGTTCGAAGGCAATTAATTTTCCACGATTCCGAGCGCGCGGCGGAACCTTTCCGTCACGAAAGCGCCGTCGCGCGGTGGGATGAAACGCGGCTTCTCATCGGCGGCGATCCGGATGACGGCGAACAGAGGCTCGGTCCGCAGCCGGGTGCGCAGCGCCTCGACCGCCGCCATGTCCCGCGCCGTGGCCGTCGCGGTCCAGCCGCAGGCGGCGGCGACCTGCTCGAGGTCGGTGGTCAGGCCGGTGTGGCTGTGCTGCGCCCCCGTCTCCCCGAATCGCGCGTTGTCGAGCACGGCGATGGCGAGGTTGGGCNNGCGCCAGCGCGAGGCCGAGGCCAACCATCGCGGTGCCGCCCATGGCGCCCCACAGGTAGAAATTCTGGTCGCGGTCGCCGAGCACGCCGACGTCGTAGGTGGCGGCGCCGAGACCGGTCACCACCAGCAGGTCGCCGGGGTCTTTGAGCAGGACGGCGACGGCCTCGCGGCGGTCGATCGTGCCGTCGTTTCGGGGATTGGCGGCGGGGTGGCTCATGTCTCGGATCCCTCGGTCACGAATACCTTGGCGCCGATCAGGCGTTGCGAGAACAGGACGGCGACCGGGATGTGGCTGTCGAAGGCCAGCGCGGCGGAGGCGGCGACCATTTCATCGACGTCGCCTGGGTGGTCGGCGCGGCGGACATGCACGCCGGACCGGGTCAGGACATGCGGCGTGGCGGTGCCCATGGGGACCTGCCACGGATTGAACTCGCCCCATTCGCCCCGCATCGTGATCAGGGTGAAGAACGGCATGCGGCAGGTGACCGGCAGCGACAGCATGTTGATGGTGTTGCCGACGCCGGAGGACTGCATGAGCATGACGGCGCGCTGGCCGCCGAGCCAGGCGCCGGCGGAGAGGGCGACGCCTTCTTCCTCGGTGGTAAGGACGACGGCGGTCATGTCCGGGTCGGCGTGCGCGGCGTTGATCAGGTGGGCGTGGCCGGCGTCGGGGACGTAGCCGACGATCGATACGCGGGCGGCTTTGATTGCGTCGAAGACGCGGGCCTGCCAGGGGGGAGGTTGCATGCGGTCTCGCTCGGGTACGGGTGAGGCGGGTGGGTTTTTCGGGTAGGGGATATGAGGGGCGGTGGCAATCGGCGAGGGTGAGTTCTGGGCGTGGGACTGGCGCGGTTGGTGGGATGGCAAATCAATCGGACACGAAGTTACACCGAGTTGACACGAAGTTACACGGAGTTGGCAGGCGGTCGGGCCGGTCACCCGCGGAGGCGAATACTGGACGGAAACCATACAGAACAGGACCACCGCTGATTTTTTATCACTTAAATAATCGCGTTGACCTGGCGATCGTGCCGGCCGCACCGCGATCGCGAAAACCGAGCGGAAACCATAGAGAACAGAACCACCGCTAACTCTGTTTTTATATGATAATAAATTTCTTTGATGTGACGGCATGCTTTCACCCCGAAGCGATTCCCGGTCGTTCGGCCCGCGCGTCCGCTTCGTGAAACTTCGTGCGAACTCGGTGTAACTTCGTGTCCGACCGATTTCTTTTCGCGTCTCAGCCACTTCCTCCCCGGGCATTAACCTTCAATAAACCAAAACGACCGATCCTCCCCCGCCATGACCCTCACGCATGAAACCGGTCTGACCCGGCAGATCATCGGCCTGGCGATGCGCGTACATACTCGCCTCGGTCCCGGCATGCTCGAAAGCGCCTATGAACGCTGTCTCTGCTTCGAATTCGAACGTAATGCGATTCCCTACACGCGCCAGGTCGATACGCCGCTGAATTATGATGGCGTTGTGCTGGATTGCGGCTACCGCGTCGACCTCATTGTCCGCGAAGAGGTGCTGCTGGAACTAAAGTGCGTCGAGCAGATCCTGCCAGTGCATGAAGCCCAGTTGCTGACCTATCTGCGCTTCAGCGGTTGCAAGATTGGGCTGCTGCTGAATTTCCACACGGTCGCTCTTAAGGACGGCATCCGCCGTCGCGTGCTGTAGGGGATACGCGAACCGCCGCCAACGGAGCGCACGGCGCCCGATCGGTTCGGGCGCCGCGCCTCGCGAACCTCAGGACGCCGCGAACCTGCCGCGTCCGAACACCCGGTCCAGGTCCTCGGCCGCGGCTTTGTCGAACGCCGTGGTCGCGGCGCGCACCGCCTCGACCTTGGCCAGAGCGGCCTTCACCGCCGGGCGTTCGTTGATCGTCGCGACCCATTTCATCGTGTGCGGCAGCTTGGACGCCACCGGTTCGCCCAACAACGCGGGGATGTTGCGCGACCACGGATACGTCGCGATGTCGGCGATGCCATACTCCGGGCCGCCGAGATACAGCGACGCGGCGAGGCGTTGCTCGATCACCTCGCAAACGCGGATCGCCTGCGTCGTGTAGCGGCTTTTGGCATAGTCGTTGCCGGGCGGAGCGAACCGCATGAAGTGCACATGCTGGCCGAACATCGGCCCGACGGTGGTCATCTGCACCATCATCCATTGGATCGCGTCGAACCGCGCGGCGCCGGCTTTCGCCAGGAACCGACCGGTCTTGTCGGCGAGGTACAACAGGATCGCTCCGGACTCGAAACAGGTGTACGGCTTGCCGCCGGGTCCGTCGCTATCGACGATCACCGGCACTTTCGCCAGCGGGTTCAACTTCAGGAATTCGGCGTCGAACTGCTTGCCGGTGAATACATCGACCGGCGCGACTTCATAAGGCAGGCCGAGTTCTTCCAACGCGATGTAGATCTTGACGACGTTGGGACTGCCCATACCGTATAGCTTGATCATTGGTTCCTCCGTTGCGGCCGGCGTCCATCATCGCACGCGAGGGAGCCGGGGGGAAAGCGGCCGGCGTTATTCCGGCTCGATATCCCAGGCGTTGGTGCGTTCCTGCATGCGGGCGTGAAAGACCAGACCTTTGCGCACGGCCCACAGGTTGACCTGATGATGCAGCGGAATGATCGGCATGTCGGGCATCGCCAGCCGTTCGGCTTCCCGGTACAGCGACTCGCGTTTTTCGGTATCGATCGTCGCCAGCGCCTGTTCGATGATCGTATCGACTTTCGGGTTGGCGTATTTGTCCGGCATGAACACCATGCCGCGGCCTTTGTCGGGGTTCGAGGAGGCAACGAGTTCGGTCAGATCGCTGCTCGCCTCGCCGGTGTCGGAAGCCCAGCCGGCGAGGTGCATGCTGAATTCGGCGTGCAGAACGCGGGAGAAGAACGCCGCGGCGGGCATCAGATCGACCTCGGTTTTGACGCCGATCCGGGTCCACATCTGGGCGATCGCCTCGGCGATCGCTCCGTCGTTGACATAACGATTGTTCGGGCCGTGCAACGTCAGCCCGAAGCCCAATGGATACCCGGCGTCGGCCAGCAGTTTCTTCGCGTGTTCGGGATCGTACGGGTCGACCGGGATCGCCGGTTCGTAGCCGCTGAGACCTTCCGGCATCAACTGGCCCGTGGGCGCCGCGTAACCGTCCATGACGCGGTCCTTGATGCCCTGGCGATTGATCGCCAGCGACAACGCGCGCCGGACCCGCGGATCGCGCAGCGGATTCGCCTCCAGCGGTTTCCCGGCCTGATCGGTCACGAACGGCGACACGGCGCGCGAGGCATCGGGGCCGAGATAAATCAACCGCTGTCCGGGCATGGCGATGACGGTGATTTTCGGGTTGGCTTTCAGGTCGGCGGCATCGCGCGTCGGCACCTGATCGATGATGTCCGCCTCCCCGGTGCGCAGCATCGCGATCCGCGCGGCGCCGTCGGTCACGAGGCGATAACTGACCGTGTTCCAGTACGGGGCCTTGTCCCACCAGGCGTCGTTGCGTTGGAAGGTGGCCTGATCGCCCACGGTGAACGCGGTCACCCGATACGGCCCGGTACCGATCGCGGTTTGTAACGAGTTAAACGACGCGGTGGTCATTCCATCGCCGTATTTCTTCGCCACGATCGCGACGCTGGTCAGATTGTAAGGCAGCAACGGCACCGGCCCCGCCGTGTGCAGCCGAAGCGTGTGCGGATCGACGATATCGGTCTGCACGATCGGCTTCACGGCGAAGACGAAACTGCTCGGGCTGATCAATATCGTCGGAATGCGCGCGAACGAGAACACCACATCGTCGGCGGTGAACGGGGAGCCGTCGTGGAAGGTCACGCCCTCTCGGAGTTTGATTTCCCAGGTCTTCTCGTCGATGGCTTTCCAGGAGACGGCGAGGGCGGGCTCCGGCTGGAATTTGGGATCGAAGCGGATCAGTGGCTCGAACACGTAGCTGGTCAGACCGTTGTTCGGGCCGAGATTGAAGAAGTGCGGGTCCATCGAGGAGAAGGCACCGCCGACCGCGACGGTCAGTTTATGTTGCGGCTTCGGGGCCGGCGCGGCGGCGGGGGCGTTGCGCGGCGGTGGGTGCTGCTGCGCCATCGCGGGCGCTGTCAGGGCAACGACCAGGGCGCCCGCCAGAGACAGAAAGCTTCGAAACCGCATTGACGTGCCCCTCATAGCCGGACCGATGTTACCGCGTCGCTCCGGCCCGCGCGAGACCCGGGTGATTGTGTGGGGTTGGGAAGCGCTCAGGGCTCTGCCCTGAAACCCGCGAGGGGCNNGCTTTGCCCCCTGGACCCCCACCAAAGGGCGAGGCCCTCTGGACTCTATCCATTGGTGGGAATGAGGAGGGGGTGTGCCAGGACCGCGCGCGGTCCTGGCACACCCCCTCCTCATTCCCACCAAATTAATGGTTCCAAGGGCCACTGCCCTTGGCGGGGTCGAGGGGCAGCGCCCCCGTGGGGTCTCGGGGCGAAGCCCTGAGCGCTTCCCACCCCAAACGATTGCCCTGATCGCGCCGTCGTCCTAAGCCTGCGCGAAACCCGGAGACCGAGATGGACACGCCAGCGCCCTTCACCGACCCGCACGCTGAAATCCGCGAGGAAGTTCGCAAGCTCTGCTCTCATTTCCCAGGCGAATACTGGCGCAAGCTGGACCAGGAGCGCGGCTACCCCACCGAATTCGTCCGCGCGCTGACCGAAGGCGGCTATCTCGGCGCGCTGATCCCCGAGGAATACGGCGGCGCGGGCCTGCCGTTATCGGCGGCGGCGGCGATCCTGGAGACGGTGCATGCCGAGGGCTGCAACGGCGCGGCCTGTCACGCGCAGATGTACATCATGGGCACGATCCTGCGGCACGGCACCGATGCGCAAAAACAGGCCTATCTGCCGAAGATCGCCACCGGGGAACTGCGGTTGCAGGCGTTCGCCGTCACCGAACCGACCAGCGGCACCGATACGACCTCGTTGCGCACCTTCGCGAAGAAGGAAGGCGATCATTACGTGGTCAACGGCCAGAAAGTCTGGACCAGCCGGGCCGAGCACTCCGACCTGATGCTGTTGCTGGCGCGCACCACGCCGCGCGATCAGACGGCGAAACGAACCGAGGGATTGTCGACCTTCCTCGTGGACATGCGCCAGGCTCTGGGGCACGGACTGACGATCCGGCCGATCCGGACAATGATGAACCATAACACAACCGAAGTGTTTTTCGACAATATGATCGTGCCGGCGGAGAACCTGATCGGCATCGAGGGGCGCGGCTTTCGCTATATCCTGGATGGAATGAACGCGGAACGGTTGCTGATCGCGGCGGAGTCGATCGGCGATTCGAAATGGTTCCTCAAGAAAGCATCGGATTACGCGCGGGAGCGCAAAGTGTTCGGCCGGCCGATCGGGCAAAATCAGGGGATTCAGTTCCCGCTGGCGCAGGCGTACGCGCGGATGCGCGCGGCGGAACTGATGGTGCGGGAAGGCTGCGCGAAATTCGAGGCCGGCCAGACCCCCGGCGAAGAGGCCAATATCGCCAAAATGCTCGCGGCCGAAGCCTCCTGGGCCGCCGGCGAAGCCTGTCTGCAAACGCACGGCGGATTTGGCTTCGCGGAAGAATACGATATCGAACGGAAATTCCGGGAGACGCGGCTGTATCAGGTGGCGCCGATCAGCACCAATCTGATTTTGTCGTATATCGCCGAGCACGTGCTGGGTTTGCCGCGGAGCTATTGAGGGACACAGGATTGGTTTCGCGGAACTCTTGTAACGTTGAGAAAACTGTCGAGCGGCGTCCGCGCGAGGGTGCCGCGCGATGATGCCATTGTCCGTGTCGTTGAACTGGACCGACGTCGCGACACGCCTGGCGTTGACGGTCGTGGCCGGGCTGGTGCTCGGCTACAACCGAAGCGAGCACGGCAAGGCCGCCGGCATGAGCACGCTCGTGCTGGTCTGTTTGGCCGCGTCAGTCGCGATGCTCCAGGTCAACATCTTGCTGCCCACCGTGGGGCGGGCGTCCGACTCGTTCGTCATGAACGATCTCATGCGCCTGCCGCTGGGGATCCTGACCGGCGTGGGCTTCATCGGGGCGGGTGCGATCATGCGCCGCGGCAGCCTGGTGATCGGCGTCACCACCGCCGCGACCTTGTGGCTGGGCACCGTGATCGGTCTGTGCATCGGCGGTGGCCAGATCGCGCTTGGCGTCGCGGCGACAGGCCTCGGCCTGTTCTCCCTTTGGGTGCTGAAATGGATCGAGGGCTTGTTGCCACGCGAACGGCACGCCCGCATCACTCTCGAGGCCGACGCGACCGGCCCTGACGAAGCGGAGGTACGGCGCGGCATCGAAAGCGCCGGCATGGCGATCGTCAGCAGCCGGTTCATGCTGGACAAGCCGCGTGCCATCAGCACCTTCGTGTTCGAGATCGTCGATGTGCGCCGGCTTTCGAACACCGCGCCGCCCGGCCTGGTCGGGCAATTGGCTCGTCAGACCGGCATTCAAAAGGTCGAATGGAAACTGGAGAACTGAGGAGAGAGCCCATGACGGAGGAGAAATAAATGTCCGAACGCGCCCCAACCATGACCGGCGGATGCCAGTGCGGCGCGGTGCGTTACGCGTTGTACGAGACGCCGGATTCAACCGTGTGTCACTGCCGCATGTGCCAGAAAGCCGTCGGCGGTCCGTTCGCGGCGTTGGCGAAAGTGCCGCTGGCGGCGTTCGCGTGGACCCGCGGCGAGCCGGGCAGCTTCCAAAGTTCGTCGGCCGCGGAACGGCATTTCTGCGCGGCGTGCGGAACGCCGCTGACGTTTCATTTCCTCGATGGCGACGCGATCGAGGTGACGACGGGAAGCCTCGATACGCCCGCCGAGGTGCCGATCACGAAGAATTTCGGCGTCGAGGCGCGGCTGCCGTGGATCGATCGGCTGCTGCCTGGGCGGTTGCCGGAGGTATCGACGATGGACCACGCCACGCGTGTCGTGGTCAGCCGCCAGCATCCGGATCATGATACGCCGAACGGGTAAAGTCTGGGCTTCGCGGCCGATCGTGTTTGGGTGTTTATCCGCGTAAACTCCCCCCATGGCGGCCCAGACCCGATGGAACCTCATGGTCTCCCGGGAGACCGACAACAGCCTGCGGCAGTTCCTCGCCGAGCAGGGACGCGCCCGCAAGGGGGAATTGTCGCGTTTCGTCGAGGAAGCGGTGCGCGCGCGTATCTTTGAAACCGCGGTCGCCGAGGCCAAGGCGAAAAACCGCGGAAGGTCGTTGGAAGAAATCCAGCAGGCTGTCGATGAAGCGTTGGAGTGGGCACGGCGCCGCTGATTCGCGTTGTCCTGGACAGTAACATCCTGTTCAGCGCCGTCATCTCTCCCATCGGACCGCCACATCGCATTTATCAGGCCTGGCGAGCCAGGAAATTTGAACTCGCGACCTGCTCGATCCAAATCGCCGAAGTTCGCCGTGCCGGCCGCTACGCGAAACTCCGCGATATTCTGATGCCGCATGAGGTTGGTCGCATGATCGATGAACCGCATGGCACGCTCAACATAAGCGCGCGGTCGCGGGAGCATGAAACGCTGGATCCCGACGACGCGTGGTTATTGTCTTTGGCGGAGGCCGCTCGAGCGGATTACCTCGTCACGGGAGACCGGCGCGCGGGGCTACTCTCGCGCAAGCGGATCGGCACCGCCCGCATCGCGACCGCCGCGACGTTCCGCCGGTCCGCCCTGAGCGCGCGCCGCTGACGCTTGAAGCCACCACGCGCACGTGGCACCACCATCCGATGCCCGCGCTCCCCCTTACCGGTCTCCTCGTCGTCTCCCTCGAACAGGCGGTCGCCGCGCCGTATTGCTCCTCCCGCCTCGCCGACGCCGGTGCGCGGGTCATCAAGATCGAGCGCCCGGAAGGCGACTTCGCGCGCGGCTACGACAACGCCGCCAAAGGCCTGTCGAGTTATTTCGTCTGGCTCAATCGCGGCAAGCAAAGCCTCGTGGCCGACATCAAGAACCCGGACGATGCGGCGCTGCTGCATCGCATCCTCGCCAAAGCCGATGTGTTCATCCAGAATCTGGCGCCCGGCGCGGCGGCGCGGTCGGGCTTCGGATCGGCGGAATTGCGGAAGCAATACCCGCGGTTGATCACCGTCGATATCTCCGGATATGGCGAAACCGGAGACTACGCCTCCATGAAAGCCTACGATCTGCTGGTGCAGGCGGAATCCGGCCTGGCAATGATCACCGGCCATCCCGCCGGTCCGGGGCGCGTCGGGGTCTCGGCCTGCGACATCGCCTGCGGCATGGCGGCCCATGCCGGCGTGCTGGAGGCATTGATCGGCCGCGGCATCACCGGGCAGGGCGATGCCCTGAAAGTCAGCCTGTTCGACGGCATGGCCGACTGGATGAACGTGCCGCTGCTGTTTTACGAAGGCACCGGCAAAGCCCCCGAGCGACTGGGCCTGGCGCACCCCTCGATCTGTCCTTATGGCGCGTTCGAAACGAACGACCACGCGTTGGTTTTGATCTCGATCCAGAACGAACGCGAATGGGTCGAGTTTTGCGCGAAATTCCTCGGCGAGCCGAATTTGCCGAAACAACCTGGATACGAGACGAATGTCATCCGCGTCGCCAACCGGGCCGTCGTCGATGCCCATATCGGCGCGATGTTCGGCAAACTCACGCGCGATCAGGCCGCCGCCAAATTGCGCGCCGCCAACACCGCGTACGGGTTCGTCAACGACGTCGCCGCGTTCTCCCATCACCCCGCGCTGCGCCGGCAGACCGTCGAGACCCCGAATGGTCCCGTCGCCATCGCGGCGCCGCCGGTGCTGCGGGAGGCACCACGCGATCTGGGCTCGGTACCGGCGATCGGCGCGCACTCCGCCGCCATTCGCGCGGAGTTCGCCGCCTGACCGTGGCATTTTCGCCACAACTCCCGTCTTCGCATGAGCGTTTGACATAGCTCAACGCTGGCCCTCGCCGCGCGTGGTCTCTCCCGCCCGACGCCGCGCGCCTTCGCGCGACAACGAGCCGCGCACCTTCGCGCGACGAAGGAGAGATGATGAAACGTTTGCTGTTGGCCACGGCCATGTTGGCTACGATGGCGTTCGCCGGAACGGCCAGCGCGCAAAGCCTGTTCGATTTAAGCGCGCCTCCGGTTGGCAAAGCGGCCGGCACATTCATGTTCCGCGTGCGCGCGATTGGCGTGATCCCCGAGGATAACGGCAGTTCGGTGTCCGGGATCGGCGGTCACGTCGATGTCACCGCGACAGCGGCGCCGGAAATCGATGCGTCGTACTTCTTCACCGATAATATCGCGGCCGAACTGATCGCCGCCTCGACACGACATGAAGTGTCCGCCACTGGAACGGCTCTGGGCAAGGTCGATGTCGGCAGCGCGTGGATTTTACCGCCGACCCTGACATTGCAATACCACTTCATGCCGCATTCCCAGTTCAGCCCCTATATTGGCGCGGGCCTCAACGTCAGTTGGTTCTACGATACGCAGCCCGCCCGGCCGGTGGTGACCAAGTTCACCCTCAACAATACCTGGGGACCGGCGCTTCAGTTCGGCGTGGACTACAACTTCGNNAACTTCGACGTGAAACAGATCTTCATGCATACGGGCGCGCATTTGAGCACCGTGCTCGGTGGCGTCAAAGCGAATACCAACCTCGATCCGTTGGTGGTCGGCGCCGGTATCGGCTACCGGTTCTGACCCTGTTCGGATTTGCCTGGACGGGGTTTGCGTGAGGTTCGGTTTTACCTGACGACCAGTGATCCGGGCCGTGCATTGCGCGGCCCGGATCATATCGGTATGGCGACGGTGGCGAAACCAAAAGGGGAACCATCATGGCACTGCCACCCGTCCCGTCCTGGGTCAACGAGTTCAAGGCGTTCATCGCGCGCGGCAGCGTGGTCGATCTGGCGGTCGGCGTGATCA
>PLSZ01000683.1 GCA_003164305.1 Acetobacteraceae bacterium | reverse complement strand
ACGCTCCCACGCGTCACGCTCCCACTGGCATCGGCGCCCCCGCGGCGCTAAGCCGACGCCCAACAATAAACGAGCCGCCTGACGCGCCAGCCTTTCTCGTCATCCCCGGGCTCGACCCGGGGATGCATCCAGGCACCGTGCGGCGATTGGTCCCGGGTCGAGCCCGGGGATGACGGGAGTGGAACAACGACCTGACGCGATAATGACTGGGCGTCGGCTAAGCCGCGCCAAACGACAGGAGCACCAGTGCCATGGCTTCTTTGATCCTCACCGTCATCGGTCCCGATCGCCCAGGGCTGGTTCGCGCGCTGGCGCACGCGGTGGCGGCGCATGGCGGCAGTTGGCTCGAAAGCCGGATGGCGCGCCTCGCCGGCCAGTTCGCCGGCATCGTGCTCGTGGAAGGGCCGGACGCCATGCTGGCCGATCTGCACGCGTTGGAAAGCGAGGGGTTGCGGATCGTCGTGCAAACCGGCGCCGCGCCCTCCCACCTCGCGCCGTCCGGGCAGCGTCTGGCGGTGGAGGTCGTCGGCAACGATCGTCCCGGCATCGTGCGCGACGTCGCCCGCGTGCTCGCGGCGCACGGGGCGAATATCGAGGAGCTGACCACCGGCGTCGTCAGCGGCTCCTTCAGCGGGGAGACGCTGTTCAAAGCGACCGCCTTCGTCCGCGCCCCGGATGAGGCGGCGGTCGCGGCCATCCGCTCCGGGCTGGAATTTCTCGGCAACGAAATGATGGTCGATATTCAGCCCGCGACCGATCGTCAGCCGGGTGATGACCCGTCACCGCGTGGCTGATCCTTAAGCTCGCGCCACTCGGATCGCGTCCTCGGCGGCTTCCGGGTCCATCTCCAACGCCTTCAGCGCCACATCGCGGGGAAATCCCGCGCGGGCGAGGACGCCCTGTTCGCGGTTCTGGTCGGGGTCGGCCTTGCGAAAGGGGCCGATCCGCCGCTTGCGGGCCAGGATCAGCGCGGAGATCAGTTCGGAGTCCTCTTCCTCCGGCAACACCGCTCGCGCCCGATCCGCGTCGATGCCCTTGGCCATCAGCCGCGCCGAGATCGCTCGCCGGGACCGTCCGCTCAACGCCAGGCCGCGCGCGCGGGTCTCCGCGAACACGGCATCGTTCAGCAACCCCAGTTCGACCATGCGCGCGATGATGCCGGCGACCGCGGCTTTGGCTTCGGCCGCGCGCTCGCTGGCGTCCTCCCGGCCCGAGGCCTGCCGTGCCCACTGATCGACGCGCCGGTGCAGCACCCGCCGCAGCCCGGCCTCGGTGGTCGCGTAACGAGCGAGGTAATTCAGCGCCGCCTCCCGCAGCGACGCCGCGTCCGGCGGCGGCCTGGCAAAGGGATCGGGTCCGGAGGGGTCAGGAGGATCGCGCGCGGTTTCCGTGGTCATGCCGGGACGATGCCACGCGCGGGCGATCCGGCAAACCAGCCGCGCCGCGTTCAGGTGAAAGGATGCCTCGCCCGCGCCCACAGCGCGTAGATCCGGTCGATGTGCTCGCGGTCGATTGAGTCGCTCAGCGGGCCGGTGCCGATCCCGTGCACATCGACGCCCTGATCGATCAGGGTACAGGCCGCCTCGATGGCCTGCTCGGCGCTGCAGTGCCGCGAGATCAGTTCGACGTCGTCTTTCCGGTATTGGACGTGCCATGTCATCTCGCGCCCTGCATGCGCTTTCGGCCGGCCGCGCGGCAAGCTAGTACAATCACTCACACTCACACGCGTAATCAGAGGGGGTACTCAGACGGGCACGCGCGAGCCGCCGCCGCCGTGCCGCCCGCCGAACGGCCGCGCGGCCTCGCACGCGGTCCCCCGTTGCCCCGATTGCCGCCCGATGCGCCGCGATGTTTGACATTGCCCCAACCTCTGGCGAATGATGCCCGCTTCCGTGGAGCCCGCCCCGAATGGTCGCGGGTGGGTGACCCATTGGAAGCAACGCAAATATGGTCAAAACCTCATGATTCCGGCTCTGTTACCGAACTACGCTCGTGCCGACCTCGCCTTCGAGCGGGGCGAAGGCAGCTGGCTGTGGACGGTGGACGGGCGACGATTTCTGGATTTCGGGTCGGGCATCGCCACGGCCTCGTTGGGTCACGGACACCCGCACCTGACCAAGGCGATCGCCGAGCAGGCCGCCAAGGTGATGCACACGTCCAACCTGTATCGCATTCCGCAGGCGGAACGTCTGGCGCANNTCGGGCGCCGAGGCGAACGAGGGCATGATCAAGATGATGCGCCGCGCCATGTATGACGCGGGCAAGCCGGAGCGCTTCCGGTTCATCTGCTTCGAGGGCGCGTTCCACGGCCGCACCCTGGCCACGCTCGCCGCCACGGGGAATGAGCATTACCTGCACGGTTTCGGTCCGGTTGTGGAAGGTTTTGACCATGTTCCGTTCGGCAACATGAACGCGGTGCGCGACAAGATCGGGCCGGGCACCTGCGGCATCATCGTCGAGCCGATCCAGGGCGAAGGCGGCGTGCGCGCGGCCGATCCGCGCTTCCTCCAGGATCTGCGCGCGGTATGCGACGAGCACGACATCATCCTCGGCATGGATGAGGTGCAGACCGGCATGGGCCGAACGGGCAAACTGTGCGCGCACGAGTGGGCCGGCATCGTGCCGGACGTCATGTCGGCGGCGAAAGGGATCGGCGGCGGGTTCCCGCTCGGCGCCGTTCTGGCCAAGGAACGTTTCGCCAAAGCGCTGGTGCCCGGCACGCACGGCACCACGTACGGCGGCAATCCCTTGGCCTGCGCGGCGGGCAACGCGGTGCTCGACGTCATCCTGGCGCCGGGCTTCCTCGATGAGGTGGTGCGCAAGGGCAACATCCTCGGCGCCGAACTGACCAAAATCGCGGCGGAATTCCCCACCGTGTTCGAGGACGCGCGCGGCATGGGGCTGTTGCGAGGCCTCAAATGCGTCATGCCGCAAGGCGAGGTGCAACGTGCCTGTGTCGCCGAGGGCCTGATGGCGATCACCGCCGGGGAGAACGTGCTGCGTCTCGCCCCGCCGCTGGTGGTCACCGACGACGACATCGGTCAGGCGATGGCCATGCTGCGACGCGCCGCCGGCAAATGCGCCGCCGCCGCGTCCAAGGCCGCCGCTCAATAAGGCCCCCGCTTAATAAGGAATGATCATGAGCGTTTCGNNCGGCACTTCCTGGATTTGCGCGATTTCGATACCGATACGTTGCGGCAGATGCTGGACGTGGCGGCGCACTACAAAAAAGCCCGCGGCATGCCGTCGCGCCCGTTGAGCGGCAAAACCCTGGCGCTGATCTTCGAGAAACCCTCGACCCGAACCCGCGTCTCCTTCGAAGTCGGCATGAAGCAGTTGGGCGGCGATGTGGTCATGCTCAACGCGCGCGACATGCAATCGGGGCGCGGCGAGAGCCCGTCCGACACCGCGCGCGTGCTGTCGCGCTATGTCGATGCGATCATGCTGCGCACCGATCAGGTCTCGAAACTGCACGAACTGGCGAAATACGCCACCGTGCCCGTGATCAACGGCCTGACCGATACCTCGCATCCGTGCCAGTTGATGGCGGATGTCCTGACATTCGAGGAACACCGCGGGCCGATCGCCGGTCAGGTGGTGGCATGGTGCGGCGACGGCAACAACGTCGCGCGGAGTTGGATCGAAGCCGCCGTGCGTTTCGGTTTCACCTTACGCCTGGCGACTCCGGACGCGCTGCAACCGCCCGCCGAGTTGATCGAATGGGCGCGCGCGCAGGGCGGCAAGATCGAGATCACCAGCGACCCGGTCGCGGCGGTGAAGGACGCGCGCTGCGTCGTCACCGACACCTGGATATCGATGTCGGACGATCCGAATTCCAACCGGCACAACATGCTGGCGCCGTATCGTGTCACCAGCGAACTGATGGCGAAAGCCGCGAAAGACGCGATCTTCATGCACTGCCTGCCCGCGCACCGCGGCGAGGAAGTGACGGAAGAAGTGATCGACGGCCCGCAATCGGTGGTGTTCGACGAGGCCGAAAACCGCTTGCACGCGCAAAAGGGTGTGCTGGCCTGGGTGTTGGGCGTGACGCGCTAAACGGCGCACTGTCTCTCGGATAGGGGCCGGGCTCGACCCGGCCATCTCTCGCCGCGCGATGAGTGCCGCGACAGATAACCGGTTCAAGCCCGATGCGCGAGGTGGCCTGATTGGGCCATCGGTATCGACCCGGCCCGGTCGGACCACGACGAATTGACACCCCGCCCGAAGCATCCTGGCCAGCACGCGCGACAACCCTCAAAGGACCACGTTCCATGCCCACGATCCGCACCGTTTGCGCCCACGACTGCCCCGACATGTGCTCCATCCTCGCGCACGTCGAAAACGGCCGCGTGGTGCGTATCGAGGGCGACCCCGAGCATCCCTTCACCGCCGGTTTCGCCTGCGGCAAGGTCAACCGCGACGCCGATCTGGTGCACTCGCCCGAACGCCTGACCACCCCTCTGCGCCGCGTCGGCCCCAAAGGCGAAGGCCGCTTCGAACCCATTACCTGGGCCGCCGCGCTCGACGAAATCGTCTCCACCT